>QNFR01000088.1 GCA_003646405.1 Gammaproteobacteria bacterium | reverse complement strand
GGCTCACCGTATGAATTAGTGCCTCTTATACGGCTTTAATCCTTAAATTGCCTATGGTCTAATGGTGCCAATAAGAGTAGTTACCTGTAGTTTTTTCATTTATCTCTCATCTGGAAAACCTGCCAAAATCCATGTCAGCCCTGTCATTATTTATTGCAGCAGTGGTAATCGCCCGGGCCAGTGCCACTGTCGGCCACCGGCTGGGGCTGGTGGATCACCCCGATGCGCGCAAGCAACACAATGGCGCAATACCGCTCACCGGGGGTATCGCGATATTCCTCGCCTTCCTGGCCGGCACCTTCGGCCTGGGCATAGCACCCTATTCCTACCCCATGCTGACCATTGCCTGTGTGGTGTTCGCCGTCGGCGTGTTCGACGATATCCGCCATATCAACGCCACCGCGAGGCTGTTCATCCAGTATGGCAGTGGCATCGCGCTGGCAACCTACGGTGGCATTGCCATTATCGATGTGGGTAACTTGCTGGGCATGGGAGATATTCCCCTGTTGCTGCTCAGTGTGCCGCTCACCGCGCTGGCGGTAGCGGGCCTGAGCAACGCCTACAATATGATCGACGGCATTGACGGCCTGGCAGCCAGCGTCATCGCCGCGCCCCTGCTGGTGCTTTACCTGCTGGCCGTGCAGGCCGGCCACCCCATGGCCGACAGCCTGCTACTGATGCTGGTGCCGCTGGCTGTGTTTTTACTGTTCAACCTGGGGCCAAATAACCGCCTGTTGCCGAAGATGTTTCTGGGGGATGGGGGCAGCGTGACTCTGGGCTTCCTGGTGGCCGCGTCCCTGGTGTATTTCTCCCAGGGTGACAATGCCCTGATCGAGCCGGTAACCGCCCTGTGGCTGGTCACGGTGCCGCTGATGGATATGCTGTCTACCATGCTGCGCCGGCTCAGGCACGGTCGCAAGCTGATGGATGCGGACCGCTCCCACCTGCACCACACGCTGATGGACCTGGGTCTGGGCTCGCGCCAGGCCATGGTTCTGTTGGTATGCGGCGCGGCTATCTGTGCGGGTATAGGGCTTGCTCTGGAAGCCATCCCCGCCTACCTGAGCCTGCTGTGCTACTTCCTGGTTTTTATTGCACACTGCCTGTTCGTGTTAAAGTCTGAGACCATTGGCGCCTGGTTAAATGCCAGCCAGCAGCAGAGCGCCGCGACCGGGGAGTCCTCCGGGCGGACCTGAGTCATAGTGCTTTACGCCTGATTTTTTCATTTAATCGGATTAACCCGCGAGTCGCTCACACATTGCAGCGAGGCCGCCCCTGTTTCGGCGCTTCAGGTTTTTCCCCAGTGTCGTTTTCAGGGTGTATTAAGGGTGTATTATGGTGTTTTATCGAATGGAACGTCTATGTCTGTACTGGTGACAGGTGGCGCGGGCTACATAGGAAGCCATGCCTGTGTGGCGCTTATCGAAGCCGGGTATGAAGTGGTGGTGCTCGATAACTTGTGCAACGGTAGTGCACAGGCGATCGAGCGGGTGGGGCGTATCACTGGTACGGATCCCGTATTGGTGCAGGGGGATGTGCGCGACCGCGCCTGTCTGGACAGGATATTCAGCGACCATGCCATAAATGCGGTATTGCACTTTGCCGGCCTCAAGGCGGTGGGCGAGTCGGTGGCCAAACCACTGGATTACTACGACAACAATGTGGCGGGCACACTCACGCTGTTGGCGGCCATGGAACAGGTCGGGGTGCGGACACTGGTGTTTTCTTCTTCCGCCACGGTCTATGGCGATCCTGCCTCGGTACCCATTCGTGAGGATTTCCCACTGTCCGCCACCAACCCCTATGGCCGCTCCAAACTGATGGTGGAGGAGATTTTGGCGGATTGGCATAGCGCCAACCCGATCTGGGGTATCTGCCGGCTGCGTTACTTCAACCCGGTGGGGGCCCACGCCAGCGGCCTGATCGGAGAGGACCCGCAGGGAGAACCCAATAACCTGATGCCCTTTGTGGCTCAGGTGGCGGTGGGCCGCCGGGACAAACTGTACGTATTCGGCGAGGATTACCCCACGCCCGACGGTACCGGCGTGCGCGATTACATTCACGTGATGGATCTGGTGGAGGGACACGTGGCGACGTTGGGTCATATTCTGCAGCAGCGCAGTCTGCTCTCCATCAATCTGGGTACGGGCAATGGCGTGTCGGTGCTGGACATGGTGGGCGCTTTTGAGCGGGCCAGCGGGCAGTCCGTTCCCTATGAGATCGTCAACCGCAGGCCCGGTGATGTGGCCGAGTGTTGGGCCGACGCATCTCTGGCCGAGGAGCTATTGGGGTGGAAGGCCTCCCGCACTTTGGATCAGATGTGTGAAGACGCCTGGCGCTGGCAGGAGGACAATCCGCAGGGGTATTGATGTGGTATTGAGGTGGTTTTGAATTAATGTTGTGCGACTATACATACTTGGCATGAGGCGTAAGCTTCTCTGGAGTTAATTATCTCTTTCGAACTGACCAAAACCCTTTCCCTGTTGGTTTATCCGCTTAGCCAGTGTCTGATACTGATACTGCTGGCCGTGGTGTTCCTGCAGTTTCATCGTAATCGCGCCACATTGGTGACCTTGTTGTTGGCCGTGAGCTGGCTGTATCTGTGTTCCACGGCGCTGTTCGCGGATTTTTTGATGGGCACCCTGGAGCAGGACTTCAGGCCCAAAGCCATGTCGGTGATGGGCGAGGCGGATGCGATCGTGGTGCTCGGTGGCGCCACCCGCGGTGATACTCATCTGGGTACCTTGCCCGATCTCAACCAGCAGGCGGATCGCCTGGTCTATGCCGCGGCGCTTTACAAAGCCGGTAAGGCGCCCCTGCTGGTATTGTCGGGGGGAAGCCACGGGGATGCGCGCCCAGAAGCGCAGTTGATGAGAGAGACACTGCTCGTTATGGGGGTGCCGGGACGTGATATGTTACTGGAGGGAGCCAGCCGCGATACCCATGACAACGCGCTGTATACGGCTGTTGTGCTCAATGGCAAGGGAGTGCGCAAGATTCTGCTGGTGACATCCGCTTTTCACATGCGCCGGGCCGTGGCCTTGTTCGAAGCACAGGGCTTTGAAGTCGTGCCCACGCCCACCGATTACCAGCGTCTGGTGGCGGCGCCGGTGTTGCCGCGCTGGTTGCCATCGGTGGATGACCTGGCTCGTACGACCATTGCCCTGAGGGAGTATGTGGGGTTTTGGGTGTATCGCTACAGGGGCTGGCTCTGATTGGCTACCAGATTTGTAGGGTGCGCAGCGCGCACCATGGTCCCGACCTAACAACAATAACGCAACTTGTAGTCGCTATAGTTCAACCCTGTCCAGCGCCTGAACGCACGGTAAAAGCTGTTGACTTCCAAATAGCCCAGTTCATCCGCCAGGCACTTGCCCGGCAGCCACATCTTGCGCAGTTTTTGCTCACAGCGATATTGCCTCGCCCGGTCCAGCAGGAACTGGTAACAGGTGTGATCCGCCCGCAAGCGCCGGCGCAGGGTGGTGCTGCTCATGCCCAGTGATTCCGCTACCGAGTCTGCCCTGAGGCGGGCCAGGTCGCCGCCGAGCAGGATTTTCAACACCCTGTCGGTAGTGCGCGAGAGAGCAAAGTAGCGGGGTTTTTCCGGGGGAGGGATGGTGTCATCCCACCCGTGATCGGGTGTCAGAGGTAGTTCCATAGCCATAACGTCCTTGTCGTGGTTTCTAGATTTGCTTGTAGGTTTTGCTGTAAAACCGGCGATCCGTCGCCGGGTTGCATTTATACGCCGATGCGGCATCGACCGTATATTTTAAGTTAGCACAGGTTTGGGATTGGTAAAGCCGGAAGGGGAAATTGACCGGATTTGGTGAGGGAGTGGGGGGGTCAAGTGGGGGGGTCAGGTCTAGCTTTGTAGCATTATAATGCTACAAAGCTAGACCTGACCCCCCCACTGATCGGTACCGGGCAATCCATCACTGCGGCCATACTGGCGATAATCTCCCGCTCCACGGGACTCAATCCGCCATCGGCACTGGCGGCCAGGGTCATGGCTTTCAACAGGCGCGGCTTCAGCAGAGGATAGCAATCCGCCAGTTCATGCACGGCTTTGCCGAAGGCGGCGACGCTGCCCTGCTCCTGCGGCAGAATGGCCATGCGGGTAAAGCCCAACTCGTCCGCGCCCAGGCGAAATGCAGATTCAGTTTCACCGCTGCCCTCATGGGCCAGCACCGAGAGCGCGACGCGCACGTGGTAGGCCACTTTCTGCAGTTTACGGTAGCGCGGCCGGCTGGGTTTTATCCGTACAAACTCCGGGTCCAGGTAGTGGCGTATCAGCTGGAACAGGCACCATTCGTGGAGCTCGGTGCGTTGATCGGCCTGGATCAGGCGCAACAGGGTATTCTTGAACAGCCGGTATTGAGCCAGGGACATGGACTTCAGGGCCGGCAGGCACATTTCCAGCAGAGGCAGGCGGCGCGGCGCGCCCAGTTCCCGCACGCCCGGGCTCAGGGTGAACACCATGTCGGCCAGGCCGGTGATGCCGGTCTCGGCAATGATATTCAACTGGTTCCCCCGAATTTTCTCGTGGTCACTGATCAGCAGGGAAAAAACCAGCGCATGGGCGCCCAGCGGTTCATGGCTGTGCTGTACGAAAACCAGGGGTATTTCCTGGCGGGCGGCGGTTTCTTCCTCCAGTTGCTCCGGGCTCGGGCCGAAATCCGCATCTTCCCGTTCGCTTAAATTCACCTGGACAGGTTCCTCAGCCATGGCCCCGGCCAGCGCGGCGGCCACCAGGGCGGCGCGGCCCACTCCCGCTTCTCCCGCGCCGGGGCGGGATGGCTGCTCATCGTAATGACGCGGTTTGCGCTCGATGTACTGGCCGTTCCAGTCGGGATCCACCCGTTCGATGCGTTGGCGCAGAGGCGGATGCGTGGCAAATACCTGCCACAGGTGGTGCTCGATCTGCCCGAAGAAGATATGGGACATCTCCGCCGCCCGGGCGGCGTGCACCAGGGTGCCGGGGATATAGCCGCCGATGACTTTCAGCGCATCGCCGATGGTGTCTGAACTGCGCGTATATTGCACCGCGCTGGCATCCGCCAGGTATTCTTTCTGGCGGCTGATGGCGGCCTTGATAAATCCCGCCGCCAGGCCACCCAGCCAACCCAGTATCCACAGGGCCAACCCCAACATGGGCAGCGCCGCGCCGTTTTTGTTACTGCGATTGGCTCCGGTGCGATGCCGGTTGCTGCCGCGCAGCAATATATGGCCCACATCCCCGAGAAAGGTAATGCCCTTGAGCATGGCCGCCAGGCGAATATTGAGGCGCATGTCACCATTGAGGATATGACTGAATTCGTGGGCGATTACGCCCTGTAGTTCATGGCGTTTGAGATGCTCTATGGTGCCGCGGGTAACCGCCACTATTGCATCGGCCGGGGTGGTGCCGGCGGCGAAGGCGTTGATGCCGCGCTCGCCGTTCATCACATACACCGGCGGCACCGGCATACTGGCCGCCAACGCCATTTCCTCCACTACATTGAGGCAGCGACGCTCGGCCCGGTCCCGGGTTTGCGGCAGGATACGCGTGCCGCCCATGCTCTCCGCCACCACCTTACCGCCGGTAGACAGTTGTATCCACTTGATAAACACCACCATGGCCACTGTGGCGGTCACCGCCAGCCCAATGCCCCCGAAGCGTGCCCAGCTGAAGTAGGAAAGAAATCCGTCCATGCCCTGGCGGCTGCCGCTATAGATATTGTAGTCCTGGCCAAAAAACAGAAAAGCCGCTACCGCCACATTGGTCAGCACAATCAATAGTGCGACCGCCACCAGAAACAATAGCACCAGCACACGCGTATTGCGCCGGGCGATATCCTGCTGCTCAAAGAAGTTCATTGGGGGTCAGGGTTAGAAAGACACCTTCGGCGCCGCCTGGATCTGGGCGGAGTCGTCGAATTCCAATAATGAGGCATCAGCTGGGTGCCCGAATTTGGCGGCGAAGAACACCGGCGGGAAGCTCTGTCGGTAGGTGTTATAGCCCATCACCGCGTCGTTGAAGCCCTGGCGGGCGAAGGCGATACGGTTCTCGGTGGTGGTCAATTCTTCCGACACCTGCATCATGTTTTCATTGGCTTTGAGGTCCGGGTAGGCTTCCATGGTCACATTGAGCTTGCCCAGGGCGCCCTGCAGTGCGTTCTCGGCGCCAGCCAGTTTTGTCATCTCCGCGCCACCTACATTGCCGTTGCCCATCGCCTGGAGAATCGCAGCCGCATCGTTGCGGGCGATTGTTACCGCCTCCAGCGTTTCCCGTTCGTGCGATATATACGCTTTGGCGGTCTCCACCAGATTGGGTATCAGGTCATAGCGTCGTTTCAGTTGTACCTCTATCTGCGAGAAGGCGTTGAGGTAGCGATTTTTCAGCGTTACCAGGGAGTTGTAAATGTTGACGATGTAAATCACCAGTGCAAGTAGCACCAGCCAAAAGATGATGGTTGAGATTTCCATTTGTCGTACCCCTCTGTTTTGGTTTTGGTTGTTGGTTATTTGGTTATTTGGTGTGCAGTGCGCACCCTACATGGGTGAGGCGGTGCCCGTAGGGTGTGCACCGCGCACCACCGTATATGGCCTCGCACAGGTGGCAGGCGCGATAGTGGGTCTTTCTTCCTGTTACAGGGCGGCTCATGCCGCTTCCTTCAGCGTGATCAGCCCCAGGCCGGCAATCTCGCCCAGCAATGCTTCCAGGTCGGCCTGTAAACGCTCTTCCTCTACCTCGTATTCCTGCAGCAGGGTATTGTAAATCGCCTGCAGGTCACTGGTTTCCTTGATCAACTGCCAGATACGGGTGCCGACCTCGTCCAGTCCGAAGTAGTTTTCGCTTTCCAGGTCTAGCAGTACGGTTTCCCCGGAGACTTCCTGGGAGATGACTTCGGGGGAGAGGATGATGGTCTGGTTCAGGTTCATGGTGGGCCTTTGTCGAGGTTTTGGTGCGCAATATCGTAGGGTGCGCAGAGCCTGCCCCGCATTATTGGGTACTGCGCGCCAAAAAATCAAGGCAATAAAAAACCCGCTGAATATGTAGCTGCACCCTGATTAGATTTCCTCCTATTGGCCGGTCTTGTGAAGATCAAGCTGAACCCGGACCAAAGCGTCATCATTATCCTCCGCAATGGTATAGCCCATCGCGTCATAACCCTGGATGATCGGGATCGGGGTAGTGCATCCTCTGCAAGGTTGGTAGAGAAGCATCGACATAATCCTAAATCATGACATGATCCTTCCCTTCGGCCTGACGATGAATACGACCGGCATACTGAGCCAAGGAGCCTTTCCAGGAAATAGGTAGTACCAGGAACAAAGTATCCGATTTTGGTAGATCAAAACCCTCGCCGATATATTTTCCGGTTGCAATAAGCACTTGGGTCTCGTCGAGTGCTTGCAGAGCGGCTTTGCATTCTTTGGCTTTCATTGCTCCGCGCAATACTTGACAACTACCCTGACACAGGGGGTTCCCGCAAAGGCTCGACCTTGGCTGGAATAGAGCTCTGGCCCATGTTGAAGAAAGGTCAAAACAAGAGTTCTCTGTCGGCATGGGAGCAGTTTTACGTATTGGCCCTGACAGGATAGTTACGCTTGATGGATGCAGCTAATTTTGCAGAAATCAAAAAATGCGACAGAACCTTAACGGATACGATAAGAATGGTGCCCAGAAGAGGACTTGAACCATTGCGTTTTAAATCTTACAGAACGCCCGTAACTTACTGATAATACTAAAAATAAATAATTACCTGACGTTCAAGGTCGTGCTCAAGTGTACCACCCAAATGTTGCCTTTTCGAGGTCATTTTGCATGTTCACTGTATCGACATATTAGGCCAATATGTCGAAATAATCAATTTTTATCGACATATTATGTTGACATGTTTATGGTATCGACATATCTTGAATATATGTCGAAATAAGAAGGATTTATAAACATATGCCTTGGGCGCCACAAAAGCCTTTTAATAATATTCCTTTACTGCCTCCCGTGGAAGAGCTGGAAACAAAGGCTGCATTAAAGCTTTGTATTGAAGCCCGCGCAGCATTGGCAGAGCTGAAACAAGTAGCAGAATTAATTCCTAATCAAACCATGCTGATCAATACCTTGCCACTGCTCGAAGCCAAGGATAGCTCTGAGATTGAAAATATTGTCACGACAACGGATAAACTGTTTCAGTTTTATCAAAGTGACACGCAACCAGATGCCGCAACGAAAGAAGCTTTACGATACCGTAAGGCGCTTTATGAAGGGTGGCAGATGCTAGACCAAAAACCCATTACCACCAATATGGCAGAATTGATCTGTACAGGGATCAAAGGCGTTGATATGGCAGTTCGCCGTGTACCGGGTACTAAGCTTGCCAATGACAAAACAGGCGAAATTATTTATACCCCGCCAGAGGGGGAAGATACTTTAAGAAACCTGTTGAGCAACTGGGAAAAGTGGATACACCAAACGCCAGAGGTTGATCCGTTGATACGAATGGCGGTTATGCACTATCAGTTTGAAGCGATCCACCCGTTTACGGATGGTAACGGTAGAACAGGCCGTGTATTGAATATTTTGTATCTGGTGCAAGAGGGGCTTTTATCGTTGCCTATCCTGTATCTTAGTCGCTATATCATTGAAAATAAAAAAGCCTACTACGATAACTTGCTTGGAGTAACGCGAGAAAACAGGTGGGAAGAGTGGTTGCTCTATATGTTGGATGCGGTCAGGAGTACAGCACAATGGACAACTCAAAAAATCAATGCAATCCGCAGCCTCTCTGATCATACGGCTGAATATGTGCGTCAGCAGCTCCCCAAAATTTATAGTCGGGAACTAATTGATGTGGTGTTTGAACAGCCGTATTGCCGTATTGCGAATGTTGTTGATAATGGTATTGCTAAGCGTCAAACGGCTTCTGAATATTTGAAAAAATTGGCAAGTATCGGTGTTCTTGAAGAACGGCAGGTCGGAAGAGAAAGACTATTCCTTCATCCAAAGCTGTTTACCCTGGTGACACAAGAAGGCAATGATTATCAGAAATATGCCGAGTTACAAGATAAGTAAGCTGCTAATTTAGTGCGCATCCGAAAACAGGTGTTTTCTATTGCTTCCGTAAATATTGCGTTTTTGGGGCATTCATAAATCAGTTCTCAATTCCATATTGGCCGTATTGTGGCCCATATGTTCTCATATTCTCATTTTTCACCGTCAGGCTCCCCGCAGAGTACCCGTATTCCGCTGTCTACTGCCAACCTGACCCAACTTCAGTTTCTATGTGCTGTTGAGTCGCGCTATTCTTACCAGGCTGTAACTGCATATTGCTGACCATACACAGGCCTTGAATCCAGCCGCCGCATCTTCATGAAGCTGTTTGGCCACCGCTTTTTCCATTTCAGGGTCGGGATAACCACCCGTCCATACCACTGATTACTGTGACGATTGCGGATTAGATATTGGCTTTGTGCAGCCATAAAACACCTCGCAGATGCGCAAGTTTGCGCACGGTGTATCACCAAGGTGTACCACCTTGGCTGAAGTATGTTCTGCGAGATTTAAAACTCTTTAAGAAACAAAGAGTTACTTAAGATATGGTGCCCAGAAGAGGACTTGAACCTCCACGCCCGTAAGAGCACTAGCACCTGAAGCTAGCGTGTCTACCAATTTCACCACCTGGGCATTGTAAATGGGTGGATTTTTACCTGAGGGCGC
>QNFR01000087.1 GCA_003646405.1 Gammaproteobacteria bacterium | reverse complement strand
GATGGCGCCAATAATGCTAATTACGCCAGTGAGGAATACGACGAGTTGTTCCGTAAAGTGCGGGTGCTGTCGCAGGGGCCGGAGCGGGATGAGTTGGTGGCGCAGATGGTGGAGCTGTTTCGTCGCGATGCGGTCTGGTTGTTTGCCTACTACCCCAAGGACATTTACCTGAATAACAGCTGGGTACACAATACTAAACGCCACGGCATATCCAAGGCGATGCTCAAGTATATTCGCGTGGATGATAAGGAACGGCAAAAAATGCAGGTGAAGTGGAACCAACCGATTACCTGGCCACTATTTGTCGCTGCCCTGTTTTTGGTCGCACTGGTGCTACCTGGGGTCATCGCTTATCGCCGTCGCCAGAATGCGACCGCCAGGCGGGAAAAATAATATGCTTGCCTATATCATAAGACGTTTGTTGTACGCCATTCCCATCCTCATCGGTGTGAACCTGCTGACGTTCACCCTGTTTTTTGTGGTTAATTCACCGGACGACATGGCCGCGTCCCAACTGGGGGAGAAATATGTAACGCCGGAGGCTATCGCGGCCTGGAAAACAAAAAACGGCTACAACAAACCGCTGTTCGTCAATGCGGATGCGGAGGGGCTGAGCGCCCTGACTGATACTATCTTTTTTACCAAGTCCCTCAGGCTATTTGCCTTCGACTTCGGCCGCTCTGAAAGCGGCAGGGATATTACCACCGACGTTTCCACTCGTATGTGGCCCAGCCTCGCGGTGGCCCTGCCAACGTTCATGGTAGGTATCTGGGTGAATATTTGTGTGGCCCTGCTGGTGGTGATGTTTCATGCCACCCGATTGGATCGCTGGGCGGTCTTCCTGTTTGTGTCGCTGATGTCTATTTCCTATCTGTTCTACATCATCGGTGGCCAGTATTTGCTGGCCAAGACCTGGAGGCTGGTGCCGATATCCGGTTTTAATGCGGACAATCAGCCCTGGAAGTTCCTGATCCTCCCGGTATTGGTGGGCGTGGTGGCCGGCATCGGCTCGGGTGCACGCTGGTATCGCACCCTGTTTCTGGAGGAGGCCAACCAGGACTATGTGCGCACTGCCCGGGCCAAGGGGGTCAGTGAGATCAGTATCCTGTTCCGGCACATCCTGCCCAATGCCCTGATTCCCATCCTCACCGGGGTGGTGGTGCTGATCCCCTCTCTGTTTATGGGCAGCCTGCTGATCGAATCATTTTTCGGCATACCGGGGCTGGGTAGTTACATGCTGGACGCCATCAAGTCACAGGATTTTGCCATCGTGCGCAGCATGGTATTCATCGGGTCCATCCTGTACATCTTCGGCCTGATTCTCACTGACATCTCTTACACTTGGGCTGACCCCCGGGTGCGGCTGACCTGAGCTAAGGCACGATATGAAACCGCTTGTGTTGTGGTCCGATGCGCTGATTTACCTGTTGGTAATCTCCCTGAGTATCTTCTTTTATAAACTGCGGCAGGATCCGCAAACGCGTGAGCGCTGGGGGCAGGTGTTCGCCTCGCGCCTGGGCATGGTCACCTTCACCGTTATCATTGCCTATGTGGGAATTGCCCTGCTGGACTCCCTGCATTTTCGTCGGGCGCTGGATGCCACCGAGGGTGTCGAGTCCGGAGAAATTTTCTACGATAATAAAGTGACCAGCGTACTCGATGTGATGCTGGGCGGTATGGGAGAGCGCTTTGAGCGCACTTACTCGGCACCTTTCGCGCTCAAGTCCTTTGAGAAAAAGAACATGAAGGATGAGCAGGGCCTGGCAATTCGGGATTACCCACCGCTGAAACACGCCGGCCAATATCTGGCCGATCCAGCGGACAAGTGGTTTGATGTGCTGGTCAAAACTACCGCCGCACTGCTCTGGGGCCTGGTAATTTCCGCCCTGGTGGTGGGTGTGCAGTGGTTTATGCTGCGCGGTAGCGCCAATCCCTGGTATGCGTCGTGGGGGATACAGGCGGTGATTATCTGCTTCGGCGTATGGTTGGTCAGTATCAGCCACTACTACCATGTGCTCGGTACCGACCTGGGTGGCACCGATGTGGCATACCAGAGCATCAAGGGGGTGCGCACCGGTGTGCTGCTGGGTACCCTTTCTACCCTGATAATGCTGCCCATCGCCGTTACTCTGGGTGTGATGGCGGGTTACTTCAAAGGTTGGGTGGACGATGTGGTGCAGTATTTGTATACCACGTTAAGCTCTATCCCGGGCATTTTGCTGATTGCCGCGTCAGTGTTGTTGTTCCAGGTGTATATCGATCTCAACCCCGATTTCTTTTCTATTGGTATGGAAAAAGCCGACGCCCGTTTTATTGCCCTGTGCTTTATTCTTGGCGTGACCAGCTGGTCTACCCTGTGTCGCCTGATTCGCGCGGAGACGCTCAAGATCAGCCAACTGGGATACGTGCAGGCGGCCCATGCTTTCGGCGTGAGTCACACCCGTATCCTGGCCAGGCATATCCTGCCCAACGTGGTGCACATCATCCTCATCACCTTTGTACTGGATTTCAGTGCCCTGGTGCTGGCAGAGGCGGTACTGTCCTATATCGGTGTGGGTATCGATCCGTCCATGGGCAGCTGGCGCAACATGATCAATGGCGCGCGCTCGGAACTGTCCCGGGAACCCGCCGTGTGGTGGACCCTGAGCGGCGCCTTTTTCTTCATGTTTGTATTGGTGCTGGCGGCCAATCTGTTTTCCGATCTGGTGCGCGATGCGTTTGACCCACGTACCAGTATGCGGAGTTCCGGGACGTGACGCACCAAACGGGTATGACCCCGAAAACAGACATTCGTATGCGAGTGCGCAACCTCAAGGTAAAAGTCGCCGACAGCGGGGACGAGATCCTCAAGGGCGTCAGCTTTGAACTACAGGCGGGTAAGGTATTTGCACTGGTGGGTGAGTCCGGCAGCGGCAAGTCGGTGACCTCCATGGCCGCCATGCGCCTGTTGCCCGAAGCGCTGGTCATTACCGACGGCGCGGTTGAGGTCGAGGGACAGGACCTGTTCGAGCTGTCGGAGTCGCGCATGCAGACCGTGCGGGGACAGCGGGTGGCGATGATTTTCCAGAACGCCATGACCGCCCTCAACCCGGTGCAGAACGCCGGTAAGCAGGTAGCGGAAACCCTGCGCCTGCACACCACGCTGCGCGGAGACGCCCTGCGACAGCGAGTTTTGCAACTATTTGCAGAAGTGGGTATCCCGGACCCCGACAGCCGCTATAACTTCTATCCGCATCAGCTGTCCGGCGGGCAACAGCAGCGGGTGATGATCGCCATGGCATTGGCCTGCGAGCCGGATATACTGATCGCCGACGAGCCCACCACCTCCCTGGATGTGACCATCCAGGAACAGGTGCTGGAGCTGATTCGCGATTTGACGCACTCGCGCCAACTGGCGGTGTTGTTGATCACTCACGACATGGGAGTCGTGCGCAACACGGCGGATGAAGTCGCCGTGATGTACCGCGGGGAGATCATCGAGCGGGCCGTGGTAGATGACTTTTTCCATAATCCGCAGCAGGAGTACAGCCGGCGCCTGATCGATGCGCTACCGGACCTGACTCATTTTCAGAGCGTGGCGGTGGAGCAGCCGTTATTGCAACTCGACGATGTGAAAGTGTACTTCCCCATACGTCAGGGTGTGCTGCAACGGGTGGTCGATTACACCCGGGCGGTGGACGGAGTGTCCCTGACTATCGGCCGCGGCGAAACCTATGCCCTGGTGGGGGAGTCCGGCAGTGGTAAGTCGACCCTGGGTCGCGCCATACTCAACCTGGATGACATCGCCGGTGGCCGGATCACGTTCAAGGGCGAGCCCATACAATCCCTGCCCCGGCGCGCGATGTTGCCCTATCGTAAGAAAATCCAGGTGATTTTCCAGAACCCGTTCTCCTCCATGAACCCCAGGCTCACCGTGGGCGAGATCATCACCGAGGGTATGATCAGCCTGGGGCTGGGACTGTCGGCGGCTGGGCGGGAGGAGCGTATCAAGCAGTTGTTGCAGCGGGTGCAACTGGAGCCTGAGTTCAGTCAGCGCTATCCCCACGAATTCTCCGGTGGCCAGTTGCAGCGCATCGCTATCGCCCGCGCCCTGGCGGTGGAGCCGGAACTCATCATCTGCGATGAGCCCACCAGCGCCCTGGATGTATCCATCCGCGCCGAGGTGCTGGATTTGCTACAGGAGCTACAGCGAGAGTTTGGTGTGTCCTATCTGTTTATCACCCACGATCTGTCAATTGTGCCCAGCCTGGCACACCACGTGGGTGTTATGCGGTCAGGGAAAATTGTGGAGCAGGGTAGTGCGCAGCAGCTACTGACCAACCCACAGCATCCCTACACCCAGGCTCTGTTGGCCTCGGTGCCGCGCACGGACCCAGCCTAGCCAGCACTTACAGGTTGATCTATGCTTGGTCGGTTGATTGCACAAATCACTTATAAGGAAGACCTGATGTCCGATCCCAACCCCGAGGTAGTTGAGCAACTGCGCCAATTGTTGGGCGATCAAGCTGTGCGCACCCAGCCAGACGACTTTATGCCAGATATCGTGCTCAAGCCCGAGTCCACCGAACAGGTCTCAACTATTTTGAAGATTTGCTCGGCGGCCGGTCAGGCACTGGTGCCCCTGGGTGGCAAAACCGGCCTGGCCAATGGTCACTTCCAGACCGACAGTGAGTTGGGCCTGTCGCTGGAGCGTATGCACGCCATCGAGGAGGTCGATACCGCCAACCGCACGATGACGGTGCAGGCCGGCTGTATTTTGCAGACCGCGGCCGAAGCGGCTGAGGAACAGGGGCTGTTGCTGCCACTGGACTTTGGCGCGCGCGGGTCGGCCACTGTCGGCGGCTGTGTGGCTACCAACGCGGGTGGCAACATGGTGATTCGTTATGGTATGGCGCGGGATATGGTGCTGGGCCTGGAAGTGGTGCTGGCGGACGGCACTATCGTGACCAGCATGAACAAGATGCTCAAGAACAATACCGGCTATGATCTAAAGCAGTGGTTTATCGGCGCCGAGGGCACTCTTGGCGTCATCACTCGCGTGGTCATGCGCTTGCGGCCCCATCCCAGGAGCCAGAATACGGCATTGCTGGCGGTAGACGACTTTGACTCGGTGGGCAAACTGCTGCACTGGCTGGATGGCAACACGGCGGGCACCCTGTCGGCCTTTGAGGTGATGTGGCCGGACTTCTACGAGTTTATTACCCGCCAGGGCAGTATTCATAGAGCGCCCCTGCCCCACGGCAGCGCCTTCTATGTACTGGTGGAGACTCTGGGCTCCAATCCGGAAGCGGATGCGGAGAGTTTTGAAACGGTATTGGGCGAGGCGATGGAGCAGGGCCTGGTATCCGATGCGGTGCTGACCCGATCCCAGTCCGAACGCAACGCCCTGTGGGAAATTCGCGACGACGTGCTGGAGTTTTTCAAACTGGGCCCGATTATTCCGTTTGATGTCAGTCTCACCATCGAGAAAATGGAGAGCTTCGTCAGCGATATCCGTGAGGGAATGGATCGATTGGATGCGTCTATCTGCGTTGTTTTTGGTCACCTGGGGGACAGCAACCTGCACCTTATCCTCGGTAATGAGAATCCGGATGCGTTCGACTACGGCGCCCTGGAGACATTATTGTACGAATCCGTAGAACGCTATCAGGGGTCGGTTTCGGCGGAGCACGGTGTCGGCTTGAGTAAACGGGCGCACTTGCCCCGCAGTCGCAGCGAGGCGGAATTGCAACTGATGGTCGGCATGAAAAAAATGCTGGACCCGAACAATATTCTCAATCCCAACAAGATTTTTTCCGCGGACAAGATAGCCGCAACGTGAATGGCACTTTGCGAGCACAGGAGTACAGATATGAATGGCGCAGCGACTTTACTGACGACCCTGATCAACAATGGCATCGAGGTTTGTTTTACCAACCCGGGAACTTCCGAAATGCACTTCGTGGCCGCCCTGGACGAGGTGGAGGGCATGCGCGCCGTGTTAGGCCTGTTTGAGGGTGTGCTCAGCGGCGCCGCGGCCGGTTATGCCGCAATGGCGCGTAAGCCGGCCTCGACATTGCTGCACCTGGGGCCGGGCCTGGGCAATGCCCTGGCCAATATCCACAACGCCAAAAAAGGGCATCTGCCCATGGTCAATATTGTCGGTGACCACGCTACTTACCACCTGCAATACGATGCGCCCCTGACTGCGGATATAGAGGGGATTGCCGGTCCGGTGTCTCACTGGGTGTACACCTCGAAGTTGCCGGACGACATCGCCCGTGATGCGGCGGAGGCTGTGCGCCAGGCCGGTATCGGCCAGGTCGCCACCCTGATGCTGCCGGCGGACGTATCCTGGGGAGACAATCCCGGTGGCGCGGAGGGCGCGGTGGAAATAGCACCTCCCGCATCCGTACCGGCCAGCCGCGTGGATGATGCCGTAGGCAAATTGAAGTCGGGCAAGAACTGTATGATCCTGATTGGCGGTCGTGAAGTGGATATCCAGCGTGGATTAATGTTGAGCCGTATCGGCAAGGCCTGCGACGCCCGGGTTGCCACGGACGTGTTTCCCGCCCGTGTGGCGCGCGGTGCCGGCACCGCGGTGCTGGATCGCATGCCCTACCTGGCGGAGTTGGCCATAGATCATATCAAGGATCTGGATCACCTTATTATCATCGGCGCCGCCGCACCGGTATCATTTTTCGCCTATCCCAATGTACCCAGCGCGATTGCCCCCGAAGGCTGTGATGAGTTCGTACTGGCCGGCCCCAACGATGATATTGACCAGGTGCTGGAAGCCCTGCTGGAAAAACTGGATGCGATAAATGTTGAACCCGATGTGCACCCCCTTGCCATTGCCGACCTCCCTGCGGGGGTACTGGATGTTAACAGTGCCGCTTTGACGATTGCTCATTTCCTGCCGGAAAACGCTGTTGTCGTCGATGAATCTATCACCTCCGGCATCTCGATTTTCCCCATGACCAGCACGGCACAGCCCCATGACTGGTTGAACCTGACCGGGGGCAGTATCGGCTGGGGTCTGGCCGCCTCGGTGGGCGCCGCGATCGCCTGTCCCCAGCGCAAGGTTGTCTGCCTGGAAGGCGATGGCAGCGCCATGTACACCATCCAGGCCCTGTGGACGATGGCGCGGGAGACTCTGGATGTGACGGTAGTGATCTTCAACAACCGCAAGTACAGCGTGCTGGAAATGGAGTTCGCCCGCACCGGCGCGCGCGGCGGTACGCCGGGCCCCAAGGCCGCCAGCACCCTGGATATTGGCGGCCCGAATATGGACTTTGTGGCCCTGGCCACGGGGATGGGAGTGCAGGCCACTCGCGCTACTACCGCCGAGGAATTCAACAGCCAGTTTGAACAGGCGATGCTGTCAAAAGGACCACGACTGATCGACGCTATAGTTCCCACGTTGTTTTGAACAAGCCGCAGGGGTGCTCCCCGGAGGTGTTGGGGCCGGTGCCACTTCATAATGGGTGAGCAGGAAAATACTGAACCGCATGAAACTTTCCTCCATCTAGAGTAAAATAACGCCCTTTTACGACGGGGTGGTCGCACTTGAAATAGGCGCTGGTACCTCATTCGAGTAAGTCCAGAGAATCATACTATGAAAAACTACAAAATCGCGCTGTTGGCGGGAGACGGCATCGGCCCGGAAATTATGCAAGAAGCCGTCAAGATATTTAAGCTGGTTGAAGAGCGCAATGATGTCAGTTTTGAACTCATTTCCGCTGATTTTGGCGCCGGTGCCTATTTCAAGTGCGGTCACCCCTTCCCGGATGAGACCAAAGCGGTCTGTGATGCGGCCGATGCTATCATCAAGGGCCCGATTGGCCTGAGCCATGAGGAGTCCAAAAAGATCCCGGTGGATATGCAACCGGAGCGGGGCGCTCTGCTACCCCTGCGCAGGCGTTACAACACATTCGCTAATTTCCGCCCCGTGTTCCTGCCTAAAGCTTTAGGTCATTTCTCGCCACTGAAACCTGAGATCATCGGTGAGGGCATTGACCTGATCATGGTGCGTGAGTTGGTGGGCGGGTTATATTTTGGTGAAAAGGAAGTGGGTGTCAACGAGCAGGGCCTGCGCTATGTGAAAGAAACGCTGGAATATGACGAAGAGCAAATTCGCCGGATTATGCACGAGGCCTTGCAGTTATCCATGCGCCGTAAAAAGGTGCTGCATAATATCCACAAGAGTAACGTACTGAAATCCAGTGTGCTGTGGAACGAGGTGTTGGAAGAGGTCGCCGTTGAATATCCGGAGGTTGAAATCAGGCATATTCTGGTCGATGCGGCGGCCACCCTGTTGTGCCTCAACCCCGGGCAATTCGACGTCATGGTGATGGAGAATATGTTTGGCGATATTCTCAGTGATCAGGGCGGTGGTATTCTGGGCTCCCTGGGCCTGATGCCGTCAGCCTGCAAAGGCCCCGAGAAGAGCTACTATGAGCCATCACACGGCTCCGCGCCCGATATCGCCGGACAAAACATCGCCAATCCGTACTCCATGATTGGCTCGGTCGCGATGATGCTGGAAGGCAGCTTTGATATGCGCGAGGAGTCAAAGAATGTGTGGAGCGCGATGCAGAGTGTATTTGCCGATGGTTATTCAACTGCGGATTTGTTCAGGCCCGGCAGCGGTGTGAAGATGATCAATACCGATGAGTTCGGCGATAAAGTTGTCGCGGCTCTCAGTGCTATGCCAAAAGTGAAATAGTTCTACCTGTCGTCATTCCCGCGAGTGGCTCGTAGCGGGAGTGACGGTTCAGCGACTTCCCCGCAGAGAGAATACCCCCTCGTTGCCAGCTCGCTCGTGCAGTTGCAGATTGATAATCCGCAGCGTCGCCAATATGCCCGCAAAAACCTGATTGGAATGCACGCCGCGGGTTTTGAATTCCTGCTCGCCACAATCCCAGGTAATCACACACTCGGTCAGGGCGTTGGTGTGGCCGCCCTTGGGGATGCGCACCTCATAATCCAACAGGGTTGGCAGTTGGTAGTTTTTTGATGCCATGACTTTGTTGATGGCAAATATAAAGGCATCGAAGCCGCCGTTACCAGCCCCGGAAGCCTGCTGGATATCACCATCAATATCGACCCGGATGCTTACGGTGGATTCCAGGTCAAGGCCACTGGTGATGGAACAGTTAAGCAGTTCAATGTGATGGTAACTTTTGCTTTCCAGCACTTCGGCGATGATAAAAGGTAAATCCTCGACGGTGATCAGTTCTTTCGAATCGCCCAGTTTGACCACTCGCGCCAATACTTTTTTCTGATTTTCTTCAGACAGGTTAAGCCCCAGCGCCTCAAGGTTTTTTGCCAGGGATGCTTTGCCGCTCATTTTTCCCAGCGCGTAACTGCGGGTGCGGGCAAAACGCTCCGGGCTGAGCCGGGTTTCGTAGAGTCCGCCTTTCTGGTCGCCGTCTGCGTGAATCCCGGCGGTTTGGGTGAACACATCAGCGCCCACGATGGGGGAGTTGGCCGGCACCCGTTTGCCGGAGAAGGTTTCCACCATATTGCTCAGGTGCACCATATAGCTTTCATCAATGGATAAGTCCATGCTCAGCTTGTCGCGCAAAACGACGCTTATTTCTGATAGTGACGCATTGCCGGCTCTCTCTCCCAGGCAATTTATGGTGCAGTGTACCGAGCTGACTCCGGCGCGCACCGCCGCCATGACATTGGCGGTGGCCAGGCCATAATCGTTATGCGGG
>QNFR01000086.1 GCA_003646405.1 Gammaproteobacteria bacterium | reverse complement strand
CGGGGGCATTGTCTACTACGTCAATTACCTCAAGTTCATGGAGCGAGCGCGCACCGAATTCATGCGCTCGTTGGGGTATGGCAAAGACTATATTTTCAACCACGACCTGATGTTTGTAGTGCGCGATGTGGCGGTGAAATACCTGCGTCCGGCCACACTGGACGATGAACTGGAGGCGACGGCCAGCGTCCGGCAGGTGCGCGGAGCGCTTATGATCCTGCACCAGAGTGTACGGCGCGGTGAAGAGATACTGGCGCAGGGAGATGTGACTATCGCCTGTATTGACCGGGCCGGACTAAAGCCGCGCCGCCTGCCGCCGGAAATGGTGGCCACCTTGCAGGCGGTGCAACAAAAACAAATGAAATCCTGAGGGGAAAAGCAGTTGCAAGAACAATTAAGCCTGTTAGACCTGGTGCTGGACGCCAGTTTTACCGTGCAGTTTGTGATGGCCATACTGATGTTGGCGTCCATGCTGTCCTGGTACATGATCGTCAATCGCTTTCTTTATTTCCGCAATGCCCAGGATGAGATGTATCAGTTCGAGGAGCGCTTCTGGTCCGGTGTCGACCTTGCGCAACTGTACCGGGAGGGCAATGAGAAGGCCGCTGATGGCCACGTCCTGCTGGGGATGGAGAGCATCTTTCGCGCCGGATTCAAAGAATTTTCGCGCCTGGCCCAGCAGTCGGAGATGGATGCTGATGCGGTGATCGAGGGCTCACGTCGCGCCATGCGGGTGGCGACCATGCGCGAGGAAGAGCGCCTGGAGCGTCATTTGGCATTCCTGGCATCGGTGGGCTCCACCAGCCCCTATATCGGCTTGTTCGGTACGGTGTGGGGTATCATGCATTCCTTTCGCGGTCTGGCCAATACCACTCAGGCGACCCTGGCCACCGTGGCGCCGGGTATTTCAGAGGCGCTGGTGGCGACCGCCATGGGGCTGTTCGCGGCGATCCCCGCGGTACTGGCGTACAACCGCTTTGCCTCCAGAGTCGATGTGCTCAGTAATCGCTATGACACATTCACGGACGAGTTCTCCAGTATTCTCTATCGCCAGGCTTTTGCCCTGCGTACGCGTGAGAAACAGGTAAACTAGATGGCCAGAAATCGCAACAAGCACCGGCCGATGGCCGAGATCAATGTAGTGCCCTACATTGATGTGATGCTGGTGCTACTGATCATCTTTATGGTGACCGCCCCCATGTTGATGCAGGGGGTGAAGGTTGATTTGCCGGAGGCCAACGCCGACCCGGTAGAAAACCAGGACAGCGAGCCGGTGATAGTGTCGGTCAACGCCGCCGGACAGTTGTTTCTCAACCTTGGGCAGGAGGATCAAGTGCTGTCTTTGCCTACTATCAAGGACCGGGTTGCGGCGGTTATTCGTCGCAGCCCCAAAAAGCCAGTGCTGGTGTGGGGTGACAGGGCGGTACCTTACGGCGAAGTGGTCAGCGTCATGGTGGCTCTGCAGGAGGCGGGCGCGCCCAGTGTGGGCCTGGTAACTGAAAACCCCCAGTGAATACCTCCATATATGCCAAGCCCGTCGCGCCGCGTATTGTATACCGACCTATCCTGGCGACCCTGGTGTTACATGGACTGATGCTCTACTTTCTCACTGTCAATTGGACGGATACCGGGGGGGAAGTCACCCGCGTGAAACCCGTGCCCCGGGTGATCAACGCCCGGTTGGTGGATGTCAGTGAATTCAAGCCCAAGCCCAAACCCAAACCGGCGGCAAAGCCCAAGGCAAAAGCGAAACCCAGGCCGGTGGCAAAAGCGAAACCCAAATCCAAACCCAAACCGGTGGCCAAGGTGAAGCCGGTGGCAAAACCCAAGACCGCCGTTAAGCCCAAACCGAAAGCTGAGCCGCGCATAAGCGAACAGGAACTGGCGGCAATCGCCAGGGCCGACCTGTCCCATGCGATGGCGCAAGAAGAGCAGGTGCAGGCGACTGCCACCGCCGATGAAATGGCCGCCAGTTTTGCCGCCCTGATCCAGCAGACCGTGGTAAATTACTGGAATCGTCCCCCCAGTGCCCGCAACGGCATGGAGGCCCTGCTGGCGATTCAATTGATTCCCACCGGCGAGGTGGTGAGCGTGACGGTGCTCAAAAGCAGTGGCAATACCGCTTTTGATCGCTCGGCTATTAACGCGGTGGAGAAGGCTGGCAGTTTCCCCGAACTGCAGAACCTTCCCTCCCGGGAATTCGAGAAAACTTTCAGGCGTTTTCGCCTGCTGTTCAGACCAGAGGACTTGCGTTACTGATGAAATGGCTTGTATATGTCGTATTGAATGTGGTGTTGGTGCTGAGCGCCCGCGCTGAACTGACCATCGAAATCACCCAGGGGGTGGATAACCCCACGGATATTGCCGTGGTGCCTTTCGCCTGGCAGGGTCCCGGATCGTCTCCCGAAGATATCGCTGCAGTGATAGACGGCGACCTGGCCCGCAGCGGCCAGTTTGCCCCGGTCGGTCGCGCCGACATGCTCGGCAGGCCCACCACCGGGGCGGAGGTGTTCTACCGGGACTGGCGCGCACTTGACACCGAGTATTTGCTGATCGGGCGCGTATCGGTGGCGGGCCAGATGCGTATTGAATACGAATTGTTTGATGTCTTGCGCCAGACCAGCGTTTACTCCGGTGTCGAGACCGGTCCGGTGAATGAAGCCCGTATGCTGGGCCATCGGGTGGCCGATGCGGTTTATGAGAAACTCACCGGTATTCGCGGCGCTTTTGCCACCCGATTGTTGTATGTCTCGGTTACCCGGGTCCGCGGGGGTAATGACTACTCACGCCTGACCCTGGCGGATTCCGACGGCGCCCGCCCCATCGTGCTGCTGGAATCCCGGGAGCCGGTGCTGGCCCCGGCCTGGTCGCCCGATGGCCAGGAGATCGCCTATGTCTCCTTTGAGACCAGCCGTCCGGCCATCTTTCGCCAGAATCTGGCCACGGGACAGCGCGAGCAACTGACCAATTTCAAGGGCCTCAACGGCGCTCCGTCCTGGTCGCCGGACGGCAATACCATGGCGATGGTGCTGTCCAAGGATGGCAACCCGGATATCTATCTGATGGACCTTGCCAGCAAGCGTCTCACGCGTATTACCCGCCACTACGCCATCGACACCGAGCCCGCCTGGATGCCCGACGGCAAATCCCTGTTGTTCACCTCGGATCGCGGTGGCAGGCCGCAGATTTACCGCTACAACCTCAGGAGCGCAACCACCGAGCGGGTTACTTTCGAGGGCACCTACAACGCCCGTGCCAGAGTCGCTCAGGATGGTCGCAATGTGGTGATAGTGCACCAGCGCGACGGTCGTTTCCACATCGCCTTGTTGGACCTGGTGACCAACCGGTTGCAAATACTCACTTCCACGGAATTGGATGAAAGTCCCAGTATCGCGCCTAATGGCTCTATGGTACTGTACGCTACCAAGTACGCGGATCGGGGTATCCTCGCTGCAGTGTCCGTGGACGGCGACGTAAAATTTCGGCTTCCCGCGCGCGAGGGCGATGTGCGGGAGCCAGCATGGTCACCTTATATGAGCCGCTGACCGCGGCGTATCTAACACGAATATATAACCAAGACTTGAAGGAAGGATTATGAAATATCTACCCATCGCTGGTAAGGCTATTACACTGCTGTTTACGGCTGCTCTGCTGGTAGCCTGCTCCGGCAGCGACACCAAAAAAGAAGACGAAGCCGCAGCTGCGGCCGCAGCGGCCAAAGCGGCCCGGCAAACCGCAGCTACCCAGGCCGCTGCCGAGCAGCAGCGCCTGCAGGACGCAGCCACTGCTGTCGGTAACGTGTTCTACTTTGAATTCGACAGTTCCGCCCTGACACAGCAAGCGATCGATACCCTGAATGCGCACATTGTGGCGTTACAAGGCAGTGCTACTCCCATACGCCTGGAAGGCCATACCGACGAGCGTGGCACGCGCGAGTACAACATGGCTCTCGGCGAGCGCCGGGGCAACTCCGTGCGTGACTATATGGTGGCCAATGGTATCGCCACTTCCCGCATCGAGGTTGTGAGCTATGGTGAGGAGCGCCCGGTGGCCTATGGTTCTGGTGAGTCTAACTGGTCCCAGAATCGGCGCGTCGAACTGAAGTAATCGGGAGTCTATGCAAAGCATCAACAAAGCGTTTGTGGTGTGCGGGCTGGTCATCTTGACCGGCCCGTTGTGCATCATGGCCCGGGCCCAGGATTACGTGGATGTGGAAGCCGAGCGTGCCGCAGCGGCCGCAAGCGGAATTTCCAGCACTCCCGAGCAACCGCAGGCTGACCCTTATGGCGCCCAGCCTGCGCGAGCTTATCCGGCAACCAGCTACGGCTTGAGCCGTGCTCCTGCTGGTTCGGCGGTGGCTGCTCCGGTGGCGGCGGCCCCTGTGGGTGGTCAGGCTTCGGGGCAGAACCTGGCCAATCTGTTCTACCAGATTCAGCAATTGCAGCAGGAGGTAATGCAGCTCAATGGCAAGGTTGAAGAGCAGGCTCACGAGTTGCGCAACCTGAAAGAACAGAGCTTGCAGCGCTATGTAGACCTGGATAAGCGGCTGAGTGGAGCAGGCGGTAGCGCGGCGTCAGTGAGTGCTGGTGCCAGCAGTGCAGGCGGCAGTTCCACAGTGGTAACCGCCCCTGTGGCGACCGGCGGCCAGCCACAGGTTGCTGAACAGCCCGGTGAGGGAGATGCCTATCGCGCAGCTTATGCACTGGTGCGTGACCAGAAGTTTGACCAGGCGGTGCAAAGGTTTGAACAGTTTTTGCAAGACTACCCTGGTGGCAAATATGCCCCCAATGCCCACTACTGGCTCGGGGAGTTATACCTGGTGATACAGCCACCGAACCTGGAGTCCTCGCGGCAGTCCTTTACGTTGCTGTTGAGCCAATACCCGCACAACAACAAGGCACCGGATGCCCTGTATAAGCTGGGCAAAGTACAGTTTATGAAGGGCAATCGAGAGCGGGCCAGGGAATACCTGGATCGGGTTATTAGCGAGTATGGCTCTACCAACAGCTCCGCCGTGAAATTGGCCAGGGATTTCATTGCCCAGAACTACTGAGCACAGGCTCGGTAGATCCTTTATGTCGGACACTTTTACTCACAGTCATGATGCCGCGGTCGAAACAGCGGGACAGGGCCTGCGCATCACCGAAATCTTCTACTCTCTGCAGGGGGAGGCGCGCACGGTGGGCCTGCCCACTGTTTTTGTCCGCCTCACCGGCTGCCCCCTGCGCTGCGTCTACTGTGATACCGAGTATGCGTTTAGTGGTGGCGAGTTGCTCAGTATTGAACAGATCGCCGCACAGGTGGCCAGTTACGCCCCACGCTATGTAACGGTGACCGGCGGTGAGCCCCTGGCCCAGAAGAATTGCCTGCCTCTGCTGGTGGCACTGTGTGACGCCGGCTACGAGGTCTCTCTGGAAACCGGCGGGGCCATGAGCCTGACGGGGGTGGACCCGCGGGTGGTGACGGTGTTGGATCTGAAAACCCCGGCCTCTGGTGAAGCACAGCGCAATGACTACAGCAATATCCCTCTGCTCACCGGGCGTGACCAGGTGAAGTTCGTCATTTGTGACCGCCAGGACTACCAATGGGCGCGTTTCAAGCTGGATGAATACCAGTTGGCAGGCAGGGTTGCCGATGTCCTGTTTTCCCCCAGCTTTGGGCAGGTGCAGGGTCGGGAACTGGCAGAGTGGATACTGCAAGACAACCTGCCTGTCAGAATGCAACTGCAGCTGCACAAACTGCTGTGGCATGATGAGCCGGGACACTGATGATGGCTGAGCAAAAACGCGCTGTTATTCTGGTATCCGGTGGGCTCGATTCCACCACAGTACTGGCGATGGCCCAGGCTCAGGGCTACGCCTGTTACACCCTTACTTTTGACTATGGTCAGCGCCACCGGGCCGAGTTGCGCGCTGCCGAGAGAGTCTCCGCCGCCCTTGGAGATGTTGAGCACAAAGTGGTTAAGCTCAATTTGGACAGTATCGGTGGCTCGGCTCTCACCGATACATCTATTGCCGTGCCGGAGCAAGAGACCGAAGGCATTCCGGTCACCTATGTGCCGGCCCGCAATACCATATTTCTGTCTATTGCCCTGGGGTGGGCCGAGGTGTTGGGTGCCAACGATATATTTATCGGTGTCAACGCTGTGGATTATTCCGGCTACCCGGATTGCCGCCCCGAGTACATCGCCGCTTTTGAGGTCATGGCCAACCTGGCTACCAGAGCCGGGGTGGAGGGACAAAAGCTCACCATTCGCACTCCCCTGATGGCGCAGGGCAAGGGGGATATCATTAGCACCGGCCTGGCACTGGGTGTGGACTATGCCCTCACGGTTTCTTGCTACCAGGCCACTGCAACGGGCCTGGCCTGCGGTGTGTGCGACAGCTGTCGACTGCGCCGACAGGGCTTTTTCGATGCGCGGGCAGCCGACTCCACCAGGTATGTTGAATAGTCTTACAGGGCCATGATTTTGCTCAAAAAATTCCTTGAATTTTTATCTGAAATCCGTACTATACCCAGCTCCTTCCGGGGCCGTTAGCTCAGTTGGTAGAGCAGTTGGCTTTTAACCAATTGGTCGCGCGTTCGAATCGCGCACGGCCCACCATATTCAAGGGGTTAGCGGTTATCAGCCACTAACCCCTTTTTTATTTCCGACATTTTTCCGACATTTTCGCTCTTTCTTGAGACCAGTGTCAGTGTCGGCGTTTGAGCTACGTTCCTATCCACGATTTTTTCGGTGGCGTCGAGCAGCTCCTTGAGCTCTGCCGCCGAGTAATGAGTCGTAATATCGCCGTTCGCATGACCTAACAGCAGCTTGCGGGTTTCCAGCGGTACGCCAGCCCCCCGTAGCCTGCGGCCAAAGCTGTGACGGAGATTATGGACCCCTCGCGTGATTCCTGTTTCCACCGGCAGGCCAGCTTTCTGCCATGCGGTCTTCCACCCGGAATTATGAAGCCTGGCGACCGGATTCCCGCGATATGTGAAGACATATTCGTCGTGAATTCCGCGCCGTGCCTCAATGACCCGCTCGGTGCTGGTTTTGGTGATGGTTTCCGGGAGCACAAAGGCCGAGGTCTCCAGTTCCGGTACATCTACTTCCCAATCCCACCGAAGCTGGCAGATTTCCTGATCCCGGCATCCGGTGTTAACGGCAAAGTGCGCCGCATCCGCCAGATGTTTGGGCAGAGCCCTAATCCGCGTACAGTGAAAAACTGGTAAGAAGGGCATTGTTCCCCGAATTTGACCCATTTTATTCGGTTGGTTCGGCTGCGGTGTTTGTCACCAAAGCTCCTGGAGAGCTTTCTTGTGGTTTGCGGCTACGAGGATGTAGCAAGGGGGTTAGCAGAGCAGAATAATGATCAATATCGGACATGGGATGGGCAAAATGTTGCCTGTTACTGTATCAATTTTGATACTAAGAATACTTTTTTGTCTGGAAATTCGCTCCGACAACTCAAACAGAGGCAGCTGTGGTTCTACGCTGAAGTCCAATTAGGACATAAACCCACTGCTCGTTCTTTGACTGAATTTTGGTCTATCAGCATTGCGACGGCAAGACGTGATATCGCTGTTTTGTCCCTCTAGCGGTCGATAAGCAACGAGTAGCTTGTACTGCGTCCTCCGCCTGGGTCTTTGCGTAATGCCCCGCGTTCAATCAAACCCAGAATATCCCGATAGGCGGTGTCCTGGGAGCACTTCGCAAGTTTTGCCCATTTTGATGTGGTGAGCTTGCCCTCAAATCCATCCATGAGCCTGTTGAGCACTTTGATCTGGCGTTCGTTAAGCGGTTCTTTGGCGAACTGCTCCCAGAAGCGCGCCTTATCCATGACGGCGGCGAGCGTATCCTGAGCGCCATCAATGGCCCGGCCCAGGCAGTTCAGAAACCAGACCTGCCACGCCGTAATATCGAGGTCGCCTTTTTGGGTATGTTCCAGCATGTCGTAATAGTCATTGCGTTCATGGCAGATTTGCGCCGACATGCTGTAAAAGCGCTGATTCGATCCTTCCGAGCGCGCGAGCGCCATATCGGCTATGGCACGGGCAATCCGTCCATTGCCATCATCAAACGGATGGATGGTGACAAACCACATATGGGCAAGCCCGGCGATCAGCAGGGCATCAAGATCACCCGGCGTTTCAAACCATTTCAGGAATCCGGCCATTTCACTGGGTAGCTGGTCAGCAGCGGGAGCCTCGTAATGAACCTTTTGCCTCCCAATAGGACCGGAGACAACCTGCATCGGACCGTTACTGTCATCGCGCCACTGGCCAACCAGGATTTTGTGCATACCGCTACGACCGGTGGGGAAGAGGGCATTGTGCCACCCGAACAGGCGATCCTCCGTAAGCGGATAGGCATGATTGCCAGTGGCTTCCAGCATCATTTCGACCACACCCTCAACATTACGGTCTGCCGGGATAAGGCCGCCAATATCCATACCAAGACGCCGGGCGATTGAGGATCTGACCTGATCACGTTCCAGCGCCTCCCCCTCGATTTCACTTGATTTAACGACATCCTCGGTCAGTGTTTGCAGGTGCGCTTCGTCCCGCAGCTCAAAGCCGAGTCCTTCCATTTTTCCGAGTAGTCGGCCCTGTTCGCGCGAAACCTGGGCAAGCAGGCGAGCGAGGGTGTCGTTATCCCAAGTGAGCGTCGGCCAGTCCTGTTTTTCCCAAATATACATTATAAACTCCGCAATATATGCGGATAATATGACCCGTATTCTCCGCAGAGTCAAGGATAAAGTCCGCATATTAAGCGGAGAATAGCTGCCCTAATCTCCGCACTAGCGCATTTTTGAGCCAAGCGGTCCGTTTGAATAATAGTTTAGATACCTGTAATGCCCGCCGCAGTGTTGGCGTCCCACCAATTGGCAGTGCGCTTACGCAAAACTCGTCTTAAACCTAACTGCTCTTCGCTTAATAAGTCGTGACAGTCCAGCTAGATACTTTATGAAAAGACGACGCCTAGAGCCGCGTAAATTTGCTTGCTACAATATTCGTCCTTTTTGAAACGGAATGAGTCTGTGTACGACACGTTGATGCAAGCCCTCGCCGAAGTCGATCGGCCAAGTGATTTTTGTACTTCGGGAGATTTACCACTGACGATGCCGGGTCTGGTTGTTGAGGGTCTCGGTACACTGCATTTGCCGCTGGGAGAGTCGTGTAAGTTGACTGCGCATCTATACAAATTGCTAGTGTACGAGACGGGAAGCTTTTTTCTGCCCCATCGAGATGGTGAGAAACTTGATCGTATGGTAGCGACTCTGGTGGTTGTTCTGCCGTCAGTGCACGAGGGGGGCGCGTTGATTGTCTCGCACGATGGACACCAACATGAGGTGACATTTTCCGGTGCAGCATCGGGATATGAATTGAGTTACGCCGCCTTTTATGCGGACTGCCAGCACGAAGTGAAACCTTTGGAAAGCGGCTATCGTCTTTGCCTCACATACAATGTAACGCTCGCTAAATCCCGTGGTAAAAAAGGGATCACCGCGCCATCGTATGAGTCGGTTGTCGGTAAAATTAGCGCCCTAATGACCTCTTGGCGCAACAATCCGGACTCACAAAAGCTGGCAATCCTGCTTGATCACCGGTACACCCGGGATGGGCTATCACTTGGCGCGCTCAAAGGGGTAGATCGATCACAAGCAGAGGTACTGTTCGAGGCAGACCTCCTGGTGATGATTGCGGCCGCCAAGGTAGGGACGCTTATTCGAAATGCCGAGTTACTGCGGTTGCTTTGCCGAACGCGTGACAAGAATGCGGAGCGCCTAGAGCTGTGTGCCCGGTTGTGCGAAGGCTATGTCGAAGCATTGGTGACCTTCGACAGTCAACAAGGTGACGACGACTGGAAAATTCAGCAGCTTGATCGAGCTGCGTTGCTCACATTATTGGTTGAAGCCATGCTGTCAATTGAGGCGCAATCACCCCTAACTCGCTTGATTGATCATGCCTTGAATCACCGCAATAGTTACAGGTTGAATGATGTTCATCTGGCGGTAATTTTCACCCTGGAGCCCAGGTTTGAAAAATTGGCTG
>QNFR01000085.1 GCA_003646405.1 Gammaproteobacteria bacterium | reverse complement strand
GTACCTCTGACCAACGTCCACCGTTTCTTCTCTATCGACGAGGCGGATGGCGACCCGGACGACCGGCGCAAGTCGGTGGAACTGGAAAGCTGCCTGGCCTGTCACAGCACGCTGTCATTTCACAGCGGTAACCGCAATGACGATATCGACGATTGCGTGACCTGCCACAATCCGCGCTACTACTCTACGCGCAATAACAAGTCCGTGGACTTCAAGGTACTGATCCACACCCTGCACGGCGATGAGGAGCAGGTGGATTACCCGGGCAACCTGGGCAACTGTACCGCCTGCCATACGGATGATGGCTACACCCTGCCGCTGGCCTCAACGGTATTGGGCACCACGGTAAATCCGGGCAATGACTTGCAGGACCCCAGGGATGATACGGTAACGACGCCAACAACGGCGGTGTGTTCCAGCTGCCACGATGATGCGGTGGCCACGGCGCATATGACGTCTAACGGCGGTAGTTTCAACACCACCCAGGCGGCCATCGACAGCGGCCAGGTAGTGGAGGAGTGTTCCGTGTGCCATGGCACCGGCAGAAGTGCCGATGTGACCGAGGTGCACGATATTCCTTAGCGCCTCAGCAGACCAACCCCGGTGCGCACTGCGCACCGAGCCCATTCCCAAACTTGGCTTTAAGTCCCCACATCCGTATATTGACCGGCAATATGAAATATATCGGCACAAATACCGGCAACCACCAGCCGCAACCACGGGTGGGTATTCTGCTCACCAACCTGGGCACCCCACAGGCACCACAAAAAAAGCAGCTGCGGGCCTACCTCAAGGAGTTTTTATCAGACCCCCGGGTGGTGGAAATACCGCGCCTGTTGTGGTGGTTCATGCTGCACGGGGTCATCCTCAATATTCGCCCTGCCCGCTCCGCCGCTTCCTACCGCACAGTGTGGACAGACAGGGGATCGCCTTTATTGTTTCATACACAGGACCAGGCCGAGGCATTACAGACCACCCTGTCCCGACAGTTTGGCGACAAGGTGATCGTGGACTTCGCCATGCGTTATGGCCAGCCCGCCATCTCCGACGTGGTGCAGGGGATGCTGGCGCGTGGCGTGAGGAAATTACTGGTATTGCCCTTGTATCCCCAATACTGCGGGGCCACAACTGGCTCCACCTTCGATGCGCTCGCGGCGGATTTCAGCCGCAGGCGCTGGTTGCCCCAGCTGCGTTTCATCAATCACTATCACGATCACAAGGCCTACATAAATGCCCTGGCGGACAGCGTCAGGGCCTACCGGGCCGAACACGGCAGCGCTGACAAGCTGCTATTTTCCTACCACGGCGTACCGCAGCGCTATATGGACGAGGGGGACCCCTACCATCATGAATGCCTGGCGACCACCCGGCTTGTAGCCGAGACACTGGGACTGGACGAGACTGACTACCTGAGCACATTCCAGTCACGCTTTGGCCGGGAGGCGTGGCTAAAACCCGCCACCGATGAAACACTCAAGGGACTGCCGGACCAGGGCGTCACATCAGTACAGGTCATCTGCCCGGGATTTGCCGCCGACTGCCTGGAGACGCTGGAGGAGATCGGCGTGGAAAACCGCGACTATTTTCTGGCGGCAGGCGGCAAGCACTACGATTACATTCCCTGCCTGAACAGTTTACCAGCCCATGTCGAGGCGCTGGCCGCTTTGTCTACAGAGCACCTTGCAGGCTGGCTGGACGGTTGAAACACAACTAACGGCCTTCATTTGCATCGATGTGGAAATCAAGATGGGCACTGGCATGCTCCACGCTGCCCATACCATAGGCCAGCCCAATGCCCAGCAGGAAGGCCAGGGTCAGTTTTGCCCTATCGTGGCTGTGAAAATGCACTTCGGGCAGCAGATCACTGAGTGCGATACAGATAAACGCACCCGCTGAAAACGACAGTGCCGCGGCCACTACATGACTGCGGGTATCCGCCAACAAATCCACCCCGAAGAAAAACAGCAGAGCGCCCAACGGGCACATCAGGGCGAACACCAGGTTGGTGGTCGCCCGCGCGCCCCGGCTCCAGCCACCCGCCTCCATCACCGCAGTAATAGACATGGCATCCAGCGGCTTGTGCAGCAGGATGGCGAGAAATACACCAATTCCCAATAGCCCCGCCCCCGTGCTGCCGCCACTTTCACCCTGCATGATCGCACCGAGAGCCACGCCATCGATCAGGGTGTGCAGGGCGAGCCCCAGCGCGATGCCAACCCAGCTCAGGCTGTGGACGGGTGGTTCAGGTGCCTGATCCTGATGGCCGTGATGGTTATCGTGATGTTCATCCTCTTCATTGCTGAAATCGTGCTGGTGAAAGTGGAACAATCGCAGCAACAGCAGCATGACGATAAGGCCGACCATCAACCACCATACGGTGGTATCCACCGCGTCCGGATCCGGGCCGCCAAGCATAGCCACACTGTGGGGCAGCAGGTAGTAGAAGGCGACACCGAGCATCAGGCCGGATACAAAGCTCATCACCAGCTGGGTGCGGGTATGGGTCATCCGCACCCAGTTGGGCAACAGACCGCCCACCAGCGAGAAGCCGGCTATCGCAAGGCAATAGACAAAGAGTAATAGCGTTGGTGACACCGTCATGGGTTCTTCTTGTTGTTGTGTCGGACACCTGCATTATTCCATATTCATCCTCTCTTGTATGCGAAGATGTCGGTGCAGGGTTGCGGCCGGTTCCAACACTGATCGTTTCGGTCACCACAGTTGCCCGGACGCGCCTGTTAAATCAAGTCTGACTCTTTTTAACTAACTTATACCAGCACCAGGTTGTCCCGGTGGATGAGTTCCTCGTCCACCTGGTAACCGAGAATCACCTCGATTTCCCGCGATGGGGAGCCCATGATGCGCCGGGTTTCCTCGGCGCTGTAGTTAACCAGGCCGCGGGCGATCTCGCGTCCGTTGGGGTCACGGCAGGACACCATATCGCCCCGGGTGAAATTGCCGTGCACACCACGCACACCAACCGCCAGCAAACTACGGCCGGAATCACACAGTACCCGTACCGCACCGCTGTCCAATTCCACGCTGCCCTGTATCTGCACCATGCTGGCCAGCCACTGCTTGCGCGCATTCTGCGGCTGCTTGCCGGTGCGCAGCCAGGTCCCTACATTCTCTCCAGCGGCAATACTGACCACAATATTGTCCACTCGGCCCGAAGCGATGACGGTTTCTGTACCGGAACGGGCCGCGAGGCGCGCGGCACGCAGTTTGGTGACCATACCACCGCGACCCAGGATACCCCCCTCTCCGGCCATGGCATCGAGACGGGGGTCATTCACATCACACAACGACACCAGTTCCGCGGCGGGATTCTGGCGGGGATCCTCCTGGTACAGACCCTGCTGGTCGGTAAGCAGTAACAGCGCGTCAGCGTCGATCAGGTTGGCCACCAGAGCTGCCAGTGTATCGTTATCGCCGAAGCGGATTTCCTCGGTCACCACCGTGTCATTCTCGTTGATTATCGGCACCACCCCCAGTTGCAGCAAGGTATTGAGGGTGCCCCGGGCGTTGAGGTAGCGGTCTCTGGCGGTCACGTCATCGTGTCCCAGTAATACCTGGGCGGTGGCGATATCGTAACGCTTGAAAGCTGTCTCATAACTTTGCACCAATACCGACTGCCCCACAGCGGCGGCCGCCTGTAACTCGTGTATCAGGTGCGGGCGCACTGTCCAGCCAAGTCGGACAATACCGGCGGCTACCGCGCCGCTGCTTACCAACACCACCTCGCAGCCGCGCCCGCGTAGTTGTACCAACTGTTCCACCAGGGTGGAGATCACGCTCTCGTCCAGGCCGCGGCCATCATTGGTCAGCAGGGCGCTGCCCACCTTGACCACCCAGCGCCGGGAGGCGGCAATTTCGGTACGTTCAGTCATCGGATCTCCCCGTGTACTTCTCAAGCTACGCTAAGGCACATATTCGACTTCAACATCGAAGTCGTCGTCATCAAAGTCATCGTCACTATCATCTCTGGCGTCCTGGGCCTCCTGACGGCGCAGGGCACGCAAGCCCTCTATACGCTGCCTCGCCTCGTCCTGCATCCGTGTCTGTAACTCTCTTTCCATCTCGGCCAACTCCGGATCCGCCATCTCCCGGGCACGACACTCTTCCAGGTAAGTCATTAAATCACCGCACAGCGCATCCGTGCCCTGCCCCCGGATAGCCGCTATAGAGTACACCGGCCCCCGCCAGGCCAACGCCTCCAACACCGCAGCACGCCGCCGGGCAAAGGTCTCCTCGTCCAGCAAATCACTTTTGTTAAGCACCAACCAGCGCTCACGCTGCGCCAGGGTGGGACTGAAACGCTCCAGTTCCCGCACAATCGCCTGCGCCGCCTCGGCCGGATCACTCTCGTCAAAAGGCGCCATGTCCACCAGGTGCAGCAAAATGCGATTGCGCGTGAGGTGTTTGAGAAAGCGGATACCAAGACCGGCCCCTTCAGACGCACCCTCGATCAGACCGGGAATATCCGCCACCACAAAGCTGCGGTGATCTTCCACCTTCACCACACCCAGATTAGGTACCAGCGTGGTAAAGGGATAATCCGCCACCTTGGGTTTGGCCGACGATACCGCGCGTATCAGGGTCGACTTGCCGGCATTGGGCAATCCCAGCAGACCCACATCCGCCAATACCTTGAGTTCCAGTTTCAGCGAGCGCTGCTCACCCTCGCTACCAGGCGTGGTCTGGCGCGGTGCGCGGTTGGTGCTGGATTTGAAGCGTGTATTACCGAGGCCGTGAAAACCACCCTGGGCCACCAGCAGTCGCTGTCCCGCCACTGACAAATCACCCAATACTTCACCGATATCTTCATCGATAATGGTGGTTCCCACTGGCACGCGCAGCAACAGATCCTCGCCGCTGACGCCGGTGCAATTACGGCCGGCACCAGTTTTCCCGCTGGCGGCCCGATAATTGCGCTTGAAGCGGTAGTCCACCATGGTATTGAGGGCGTCATCGGCCTCGATAATAACGCTGCCGCCATCGCCGCCGTCACCCCCGTCTGGGCCACCCCGGGCGACGTACTTCTCACGCCGAAAGCTCATGGTGCCATTGCCGCCATTGCCCGCGTACACCGTGATACTTGCCTCATCTACGAATTTCATATCTACCTTTTGGTCCCTTAGGGCATAGAGCGTGTTTTCGTGTTGCATCTTCCAACTGAATGCCCCGATGGACACGCCGTAATCAGTATACAAAAAAAAGCCCCGTCAATTGACGAGGCATTTTAGTGTTTGGCTACTGCCGCGACTCAGGCGCTCACCACCTGTACATATTTGCGGCTTTTCGGGCCCCTGACCACGAATTCCACCTGGCCGTCCGCAGTGGCGAACAAGGTGTGGTCCTTGCCGATACCGACGTTGTCACCGGCGTGGAAACGCGTGCCACGCTGGCGTACTAAAATGTTGCCCGCCAGTACCGCTTCACCACCGAAGCGTTTTACACCAAGGCGTTTACTTACGGAATCACGTCCGTTGCGAGTACTACCACCAGCTTTCTTGTGTGCCATTGTCCAAGCCCTCCTTTACGCCGAGATACCAGTAATCTTCACTTCGGTAAACCACTGGCGATGGCCAGTTTCTTTACGGTGGTGCTTACGGCGGTTGAATTTAACGATCTTGATTTTTTTGTGACGACCCTGGGCAACCACTTCGGCGGTTACCTTGCCACCCGCGACCATCGGGGTACCAATCTTGATGTCATCACCGCCGCCAATCATCAGGACTTTGTCGAATTCGACAGTCTCACCCGGGGCGGCTTCAATTTTTTCCAGCTTGAGAGTCTCACCCTCAATGACACGATGTTGCTTACCACCGCTCTCGATTACTGCGTACATATACTGCTCCGTTCAGTTAGCCTGCTCGCATCTGGGAAAAACCCTTGTAAATCAAGGGGGCAGAGCCCGGCACTAACAGTTGATTGACACCAACCCACACTGCAAGCGAGCGCAGCAAGGGTCAGAGGGCGGCGATTTTACGCAAATCCGATGCCTTGGGCAAGGGTTATTTTTTTATAAAAACAAGGGGTTGCGGACCGTAAAGGATCTGCGTGCGGCCACATGGGCCACACAGCTTGACAGGTCAATGGCCGCACCCTAGCATGCGCGGGCACTATCCAATCCACCACCTCCAATCCACCACTGTTTATGCAACAGATACGCACTATAGTCGCCACGGAGTTCGCGCAGGTCAACCAACTCATCGTGGAGCAGCTCCAGTCAAATGTTCCCATGGTGGAGAACGTCGGGCACTATATTGTCGATGCCGGTGGCAAGCGGCTGCGCCCCCTGCTGGTACTGCTCAGTGCGGCCGCCCTGGGGGGTTGCGACCAGACGCAAATAAAGTTTGCAGCGGTCATCGAGTTCATCCATACCGCCACCCTGCTGCACGACGATGTGGTGGATATCTCCAGTCTGCGCCGGGGACGGCCCACCGCCAACGCGGAATTTGGCAATGCCCCCTCGGTACTGGTGGGCGACTTTCTCTATACCCGCGCTTTCCAGCTCATGGTGCAACTGGGCGATATGGATATCCTGCGCCACATGGCCGACACCACCAATACCATCGCCGAAGGCGAGGTGCTGCAGTTGACCCGGGCCGGTGACGCCAGCACCACTGAAGCGCAATACCTGGACGTTATCACCCGCAAAACAGCTGTCCTTTTCGCCGCAGGCTGCTGGGGCGCGGCCAAATTGGGCGGCCGCGATGAGCAGACCCGCCGGGGCATGCGTGAATTCGGGCTGAACCTGGGTATCGCCTTCCAGATGATAGACGACGTGCTGGACTATGAGGGCAATCCCACCACCATGGGCAAGAACGTGGGAGACGACCTGACAGAAGGCAAGCCTACACTGCCATTGATACACGTCCTGCGGGAGGGGACAGAGGCCGAACAGGCCCTGGTACGCCGTGCGATTACCGAAAAAACCGCAGATCAGATAAACGACATTCTCGCCGCGGTACAGCGCTGTGGCGCGTTGGATTACACCCGGGCCCAGGCGCAGCGTTACCACGACCTGGCCCTGGCCGGGCTGGCGCAACTGCCTGCCAGCGGCGCGCGTACCGCTCTGGAGCAAATTACGGATCTGTCGATCAACCGCGATCACTGATCGCTCGCAGTGCCTCATATAGCGGGCTGGCGCGCTAGTGCAGGTGGTCGATCAGGTTCAGTAACTCGGTCGTTTTAGCTGTCATCAACGCACTGTTACCGCGACTCTCTACATTCAGGCGCACCACGGGTTCGGTGTTTGACATGCGCAGGTTGAAGCGCCAATCCCCCATAACCATGCTCAGGCCATCCACATGCTCTGTGGACTGCGCCTGTGCGCGGTAGACCTCTTCCACCTTGGCCAATACCGCAGTCGGATCCTCGATAGTACGGTTGATCTCGCCGCTACAGGGGTAGGCGGCCATACGCTCGGCGACCATGGCGGAAAGGGGCTGCCCGCCACTGCTGATCAAACCGGTTACCAACAGCCAGGGAATCATGCCGCTGTCGCAGTAGGCAAAATCACGAAAATAGTGGTGGGCGCTCATTTCCCCGCCATAAACGGCATTTTCCAGCCGCATGCGCTCCTTGATAAAAGCGTGCCCGGTTTTGCACTGTACCGCCTCGCCTTTTAGGGACTCGACAATATCAATGGTATTCCAGGTCAGGCGCGGATCGTGCACGACCCGCGCCGGCCCCTGCTGTTTGAGAAAGGCTTCAGCCAACAGACCCACCACATAATAGCCTTCGATGAATTCACCACCCTCGTCAAAGAAAAAGCAGCGGTCGAAATCCCCGTCCCAGCCCAGCCCGAGATCGGCACCGTGTTCGCGCACGGCCGCTATCGCCGCCACGCGGTTTTCAGGCAGCAACGGGTTGGGCACGCCGTTGGGGAAATTACCATCCGCTTCGTGATGCAGCTTGATAAATTCAAAGGGCAGGTGCGGCTCCAGCAGGTCGATCACCCGGCCGGCGCCGCCGTTACCCGCGTCCACCACGATTTTAAGGGGTTTGAGGCTTGCCACGTCCACATAGGATAACAAGTGCTGCACATAGGCATCGCTGGTATCCAGTGGATGCAGTCGCCCCGGCTGCTGCGCGGGAGTGAACTGGTCCTGTTCGGCCAGCTCCTTGATATCAAACAACCCCGTATCACCGGAGATCGGGCGCGACTCCTCGCGCACGAATTTCATGCCGTTGTAGTCCTTGGGATTGTGGCTGGCGGTGATCGCGATGCCACCATCCATGCCGGCGTGAGACGTGGCGAAATAAATCTCCTCGGTACCGCACAGGCCGATGTCGTATACGTCCACCCCCTGCTCCAGCAGGCCCTGGGTGACGGCCGCCTTGATGGCTTCACTGGTGAGACGTATATCATGTCCCACTACCACCTGCCGCGGCTTGACCACCTCGGCGTAGGCGCGACCGATACGGCGGGCGATATCTTCATTTAACTGGTCGGGTACACGGCCGCGAACATCGTAGGCCTTGAAACAGGTGATTTCTTGCATTCAGGTCTCCGTGTAGTAGTTTTCGTAAACAAAATTGGTGGCTTCCACAAACCCCGGCACACTACCGCAATCAAAACGACGACCCTCGAACTTGTAAGCCATGACGCAACCCCGCCTGGCCTGGGTCTGCAGTGCGTCGGTGAGCTGGATTTCCCCATTGGCCCCCGGCGCGGTTTCCTTGATGATATCGAAGATGTCCGGGGTCAGAATGTAGCGACCAATAATAGCGAGGTTTGACGGCGCGTCCTTGGGATCGGGCTTTTCCACCATCTCATCCACCCGGTAGATACCCTCCTTCAGGCTCTCCCCGGCGATGACCCCATACTTGTGCGTTTGGTCTTTCGGCACCTCCTGTATAGCCACGATGGAGCAGCGAAACTGCTTGTACAGCTCTGCCATCTGCGACAGTACACCGGGGCCCGTATTCAGGCACAAATCATCCGACAGCAGCACGCCAAAGGGCTCGTTGCCGATCAGCGCCTGCCCGGTAAGAATAGCGTGACCCAGGCCCTTCATCTCACGTTGGCGCACCATGGTGAATACGCCTTTTTCCAGCACGTTGCGAATGCTTCGCAGGTAGGCCTCCTTGCCGCTGCCGGAGATCTGGTGCTCCAGCTCGTAGCTGATATCAAAGTGATCGGCAATGGCCCGCTTGCCGCGGCCGGTGACCATGGCGCAGGTTGTCATACCCGCCTCTAGCGCTTCCTCAACCCCGTATTGCACCAGTGGTTTATTAACCACCGGCAACATTTCCTTGGGCATACTTTTAGTAGCGGGCAAAAAGCGGGTGCCATAACCCGCCACTGGAAACAGGCATTTTGTAATCAATTCACTAACTCCCTGTAATGCCGGTGTCAGTTGCTCCGGCCGTAAACGTCTTCAAATCGTACGATATCATCCTCGCCCAGATAGGCGCCAGACTGTACTTCTATCAATTCCAGAGGGATATGCCCGGGGTTGGCCAGCCGGTGTTTGTGTCCCAGTGGTATGTAAGTGGACTCGTCCTCAGCCAACATAAACACCTTGTCTTCGCAGGTAACCTCGGCGGTACCATGCACCACAACCCAGTGCTCCGCCCGGTGATGATGCATCTGCAGTGACAGTGTCTGTCCCGGGTTGACCATGATGCGCTTGACCTGGAAGCGCTCGGACACGACCAGCGACTCGTAGGATCCCCAGGGGCGATAAACCCGCCGGTGCAGCGCTACTTCAGGACGCCGCTGTTCCTTCAGGCGATTGACGATGCGCTTCACGTCCTGCACCCTGGAGCGATCGGCCACCAGTATGGCATCGGCAGTTTCCACCACCACCAGGTTTTGTACACCGATGGCGGCCACCAGGCGCGACTCGCTGCGAAAATAACTGCCACTGCAGTTGTCCAGAATAATATCACCCTTACAGACATTGCCGTCGGCATCGCGCTGCGCCACATCCCACAGGGCAGACCAGGCACCCACATCGCTCCAACCGCAATCCAGGGACACAACGGCTCCCGCATCGGTCTTCTCCATGACTGCATAATCGATGCTGTCACTGGGGCACTCATCGAACGCCTGTGCGTCGGGT
>QNFR01000084.1 GCA_003646405.1 Gammaproteobacteria bacterium | reverse complement strand
CCTCAATACCCCCGCAATAGCTCCCCTTTAGCGCCAATTTTGCGGCTTTACAGGCCGCCATTACCAAACAGCCTGTAAAATGCTAAAACTAGTTAACTTCTGCAATTAAGTAGCCAAATGCTGCCAAAATTCAAAAAAAAGCCAAAATTTATAGACAGCTCAGGAAAATTGCGCCAAAATTTTGCAAACTGCGCCCAAACCGGGAGAGCCAGCAATCATGGCCACTATTCTTGTTCTACACGGCCCCAACCTGAATTTGTTGGGCGAGCGCGAGCCCGACATCTATGGCAGCACCACGCTGGCTGACATTAATCAGCGCCTGGAACAGCTGGCTCACGAACGCGGTCATCATTTGCTCTATATGCAAAGCAATGCCGAATACGAACTGGTGGAGCGGGTGCAGGACGCACGGCATGAAGGCGTCAATTTCATCCTGATCAATCCCGCAGCGTTCACCCACACCAGCGTGGCGCTGCGCGATGCACTGGCCGCTGTGGATATCCCGTTTATCGAGATCCACTTGTCCAATACCCATGCCCGGGAAGAGTTTCGCCAACTTTCGTACTTTTCGGACCTGGCCCAAGGGATCATTTGCGGGCTGGGCGCCCAGGGCTACGAATTCGGTCTGCAGGCTGCACTGAACATTCTGGAACAACCATAAACACCACCTGAAGAGATTTTACTATGGACATTCGCAAGGTAAAAAAACTGATCGAGTTGCTGGAAGAGTCCAATATTGATGAAATTGAGATAAAGGAAGGCGAGGAGTCTGTGCGTATCAGTCGCCACAGCGCACAAGCTGCCGCCCTCGCCGCTGCACCTCAACCCTATGCTGCTCCTTCGGCCTATGCTCCACCCGCACCAGCCCCGGCAGCGGAACCGGCGCCTGCGCCCGCTGAGCCAACTATCAGCGGCCATGTGGTGAGTTCGCCCATGGTCGGCACTTTCTACCGTTCACCCTCGCCCGCCTCACCATCCTTTGTGGAAGTGGGCCAAACCGTGAAAATCGGCGACGTTGTCTGCATTGTAGAGGCGATGAAGATGATGAACCAGATCGAAGCCGACAAGGCGGGCACTATCTCGGCCATTCTGGTTGAAAACGGTGAACCGGTCGAATTTGACCAGCCACTGTTCTCCATCGTGTAACAGCGGTCAGCCAAGCGACAAGCAGAGGATAACGACATATGCCCATCTTGGACAAGGTACTCATCGCCAACCGCGGTGAGATCGCTCTACGTGTGCTCCGGGCCTGCAAAGAACTGGAGATCAAAACGATCGCGGTTCATTCCAAGGCCGACCGGGAGCTGAAACACGTGCTGCTGGCAGACGAGGCTGTCTGCATCGGTCCCGCGCCCTCCGCCGACAGTTATCTCAATGTGCCGGCGATTATCAGTGCGGCGGAAGTTACCCGCGCCAGCGCCATCCACCCGGGTTACGGTTTTCTGGCGGAAAATGCCGACTTTGCCGACCAGGTGGAAAAAAGCGGCTTCACATTCATCGGCCCCAGGGCGGACACCATCCGGCTGATGGGGGACAAAGTATCCGCCATCGCGGCCATGAAAAAGGCCGGTGTACCCACGGTACCCGGTTCCGACGGCCCTCTTACCGACGACACCGATCGCTCCATGGAGATCGCCCGCAACATCGGCTATCCGGTCATCATCAAAGCGGCCGCTGGCGGCGGCGGTCGCGGCATGCGCGTGGTGCACAACGAGGCGGCGCTGATTAATTCGGTGCAGGTCACCCAGTCCGAGGCGGCAGCCGCCTTCGGTTCGGATGTGGTCTACCTGGAAAAATTCCTGCAAAAGCCCCGGCACGTCGAAATCCAGATATTGGCCGACGGTCAGGGCAATGCCATTCACCTGGGAGACAGGGACTGCTCCCTGCAACGCCGTCACCAGAAAGTGCTGGAAGAGGCTCCCGCACCGGGCATTACCGATGATGTACGCAAAGCCGTGGCTGAGTCCTGTGTTAACGCCTGTATCAAAATTGGCTACCGGGGCGCCGGCACCTTCGAATTCCTGTACGAGGACGGGGGTTTTTATTTCATCGAGATGAATACCCGGGTGCAGGTCGAGCACCCGGTGACGGAAATGATTACCGGTATCGATATCGTCAAGGAGCAACTGCGTATCGCCAGCGGCATGCCCCTGTCTTTCGCCCAGAGTGATATCAGCTTCCACGGCCACGCCTTCGAGTGCCGTATCAACGCCGAAGATCCTCAGAATTTCCTGCCATCCCCCGGCAAGGTAACCACTTTCCACGCCCCCGGCGGCCTGGGTATCCGGGTGGATTCGCACCTGTATGACGGCTATACAGTGCCCCCCTTCTACGACTCGCTGATCGCCAAGATAATCAGTTTCGGCGAGAGTCGGGAGGTGGCCCTGGCCAGAATGCGCGGGGCCCTGGACGAACTGGTGGTCGAAGGTATTCGTACCAACACACCCCTGCACCGGGATCTGGTGCGGGACAAGGCATTCCAGGCGGGTGGGGTGAGTATTCACTACCTTGAGAGCAAACTGGAAGACTGAGTATGACCCAAATTTTTCCCGATCTATGGAGCGCAATGCGCACCCTGCCGTAGGGCGCGCACCGCGCACCACAACCCACCCCTTACATGAGTTGGCTACAACTACGTCTGGACACCAACCCGAGCAGCGTGGCAGCACTCGAGAACCAGATGCTGGCCACCGGCGCTGTGGCCGTCACCATGGAAGACAATGCCGACCAACCGGTACTGGAGCCCGCCGTGGGGGAGACCCCTTTGTGGGGTCAGATCCAGCTGACCGGCCTGTATCCGGCAGATACAAATATGGACGATGTATTACAAGCCTTCCCCACCCGCCTCCTGCGGCAGGCCAACCAACGGGTGGAAATCCTCGAGGATAAAGACTGGGAGCGGGAGTGGATGCAGCACTACCAACCCATGCAATTCGGTGAACGCCTGTGGGTCTGTCCCAGCTGGTTAGCGCCACCGGATCCAGATGCGGTGAACCTGCTGCTGGATCCCGGCCTCGCCTTCGGTACCGGCACACACCCCACCACCGCCCTGTGCCTGCGCGAACTCGATGGCATGCAACTGGATGAGCAGACTGTGGTGGATTACGGCTGTGGCTCCGGCATCCTGGCAGTGGCCGCCCTCAAGCTGGGCGCCAGTCAGGTATTGGGCGTGGACAACGACTCCCAGGCCCTGGCGGCGACTCGGGACAACGCAACGCGCAACGCTCTCCCGGCCACACGCCTGCCGCTCGCACTGCCCGAGCAGGTGGTGCAACAAGCCTGGGCCGGGCAAGCCGGGGTCGTTATCGCCAACATCCTGGCCGGACCGCTCATCGACTTGTCCGACACCTTGCTGCTTTTTTTGAAGCCGGGCGGCACGCTGTTATTGTCGGGGTTGTTGCGTAGCCAGGCGGATACCCTGTGCACGCACTACGCCGACCGCATCGCAATACAGGTGGTTGCTGAACGAGACGGCTGGGTATGCCTGCGAGGGCAGCTCCCTATAGCGGCGGATTCCCTCTAGCTGAGGGCTCTTCAATGGCTGAATGCCCCGGGCAAAATAGCCTGAGCTTGACCCATCGCACCATTTGATGATTTTTTGTGCAGAAATTCTTTCCCGTACCAGACCTACCGAGTATCATACTGACCTCATTTTCAGGGCATTCCTTCAAGTAATTTCCCAATGTTGCAGATCGGACCTTACAAGCTGCCCAACCGCGTGGCACTGGCTCCCATGGCCGGTGTAACCGATCTGCCATTTCGCCGCCTGTGCTATGAATTCGGCGCGGGCCTGGTGATATCGGAGATGATCAGCTGCGATCCCCGGTTGCGTAACTCGAAAAAGACACAATGGCGCAGTCTCCACGACGCGGAAATGGAACCCCGCTCGGTGCAGATCGCCGGCAACGACCCGCTGCAAATGGCCGCCGCAGCCCGCTACAATGTCGCTGGCGGCGCCCAAATCATCGATATCAATATGGGATGCCCCGCCAAAAAGGTGTGCCGCAAGGCGGCGGGGTCGGCCCTGCTGTCAGATGAGCCTCTGGTTCGGGCGATTCTCGAGGCTGTAGTAGCGGCGGTCGATGTACCGATCACTCTCAAGATACGCACAGGCGCCACACCACAGGCCAGAAATGGCGTAGCCATTGGCCGGATCGCCGAAGACGCCGGCATCACCGCCCTGGCGGTACACGGTCGCACCCGGGCCTGTGCCTTCAGGGGGGATGTGGAATACGACACCATTGCCGCCATCGTAGCGGCCACGCAATTTCCGGTATTTGCCAACGGCGATATCGATTCCCCGGAAACAGCCGCTACCGTCATGGCTCACACTGGCGCCGCCGGCGTGATGATCGGCCGCGCGGCACAAGGCCGACCCTGGCTCTGCGGACAGATTGCCACACACCTGGCAACCGGGGTAACGCCGCCGGCGCCGTCAAGCACACAACAGCTGGCCATTCTGCGCCGGCATGTGGCACAACTGCACGAATTTTACGGCGCCTTTATGGGTGTGCGTATCGCGCGTAAACACATGGGCTGGCATCTGCAACACAGCGCCGCTTACCCCACCCATCGCAGACCGTTCAACAAGCTGGAGCTTCCAGGTGAACAGCTGCACTACATAGAACAACTAGCCGAATCAGAGAATAATGAGGTACTTGCAGCATGACCAGGGCTGAACCCCTACACCCCCCCATGAGCGACGAGACAGCCGCAGCCAATGACGACAACCCGGCAACCGCCCCGACGCAGAGCCTGCGCGCATCCGTGACCACCGCGGTGCGGCATTACCTGGATGAGTTAGACGGACAGATTGCCACCGATGTCTACCAGATGGTTCTGGCGGAAATCGAGGCGCCGCTACTGGCAGAGATCATGACTTATACACGCAACAACCAGACCAAGGCCTCCATCATGCTGGGGCTGAACCGGGGTACGCTGCGCAAAAAGCTGAAGCAGTACAACCTTATCTGTGACAAAGGCCAGAGGAAACCAGCATCATGAGTGACAGCAACCTCGTTACAGTCAGTCGCGCCCTGATCAGTGTTTCCGACAAATCGGGTATCGTCGAATTCGCCAGCGCCCTGCGTGACATGGGGGTGGAACTACTTTCCACCGGCGGCACGTACCGGCTGTTGCAAGACAACGGTCTGGCAGTTACCGAAGTCGCCGACTACACCGGCTTCCCGGAAATGATGGACGGCCGGGTCAAGACCCTGCACCCCAAAATTCACGGCGGCATACTCGCCCGCCGGGGGCAGGACGACATAGTGATGGCCGAGCACGGTATCAATGCCATCGACATGGTGGTGGTAAATCTGTACCCCTTTGCAGCGACGGTCGCCAATCCCGACTGCAGCCTGGAGGACGCCGTTGAGAATATCGACATCGGCGGCCCCACCATGGTACGCGCGGCCGCCAAGAACCACCGCTTTGTCAATATTGTGGTCAACGCCCCGGACTACGGGGAAATCCTGGCAGAGATGCAGGCAAATAATGGCGCCACTTCCCTGGAGACGCGCTTCAACCTGGCGATCAAAGCCTTTGAACACACCGCCGCCTATGACGGCGCCATCGCCAACCACTTTGGCAAGCGGGTGCCCGGCGGCTCTACCAACTTCGCCCGCACCTTCAACACCCAGTTTCACAAAGTGCAGGAAATGCGCTACGGCGAGAATCCCCACCAGCAGGCGGCTTTCTACGTGGAAGCCAACCCGGCGGAGGCAGGCATCGCCACCGCCCGCCAGCTGCAGGGCAAGGAACTGTCCTACAACAACGTGGCCGATACCGATGCCGCCCTGGAGTGCGTCAAAAACTTCGAAGCACCGGCCTGTGTCATCGTCAAGCATGCCAACCCCTGCGGTGTGGCGGTAGCGGACGATATTGGCAAGGCCTACGACCTGGCCTTCGCCACAGATCCCGAATCTGCCTTTGGCGGTATTATCGCGTTCAACCGCGAGCTGGATGCCGCCACGGCGGCCGCCATTGTCGAACGCCAGTTCGTGGAAGTCATTATCGCTCCCGGCGTAAGCACCGAGGCAGCGGCGGCCGTCGCCGAAAAGAAAAACGTGCGCCTGCTGGTCTGTGGCGAATGGGGCGCACAGGGTGCGGCTCTGGATTACAAACGGGTCAACGGCGGCCTGCTGGTGCAGGACCGCGACCTGGGCATGATCAGCCGGGATGACCTGAAAGTCGTCAGCCAGCGGCAGCCCACCGGGCAGCAGATGCAGGATCTGCTCTTCGCCTGGAAAGTGGCCAAATACGTCAAGTCCAACGCCATTGTCTACGCCGCCAACGGCCAGACAGTGGGCGTGGGTGCGGGCCAGATGAGCCGTATCAATTCGGCTCGCATAGCCGGCATCAAAGCCGAGCACGCAGGGCTGGAAGTACAGGGCTCGGTAATGGCCTCCGATGCCTTCTTCCCCTTCCGGGACGGTATCGATAATGCCGGACAGGCGGGTATCGCCGCTGTAATTCAGCCCGGCGGCTCCATTCGCGATGAGGAAGTTATCGCCGCCGCGGATGAGCACGACATGGCCATGGTGTTCACCGGTATGCGCCACTTCCGTCACTGATGGCCCTGGTGCGCAGTGCGCACCCTACGGGTACAGCTACGGGCATGACTGCACACTACGAGTATGACTGTTGATCCATTGTAGGGTGCGCACTGCGCACCAACGTGACGCCATGGTGCTGCCCGCTCCCGGTTTGCCTCGCACTCACCGGGGAACTTTCATTACACGGTTAGACAAATTATCTGGAGTTGGATAAATGAACGTATTGATTATAGGTGGCGGCGGCAGGGAGCACGCGTTGGCGTGGAAGGTTGCGCAGTCGCCACGGGTTGAGACGGTTTACGTCGCGCCGGGTAATGCGGGCACGGCCACCGAAGCAGGGATTGAGAATGTCGCCCTGGATGTGATGGATTTTGACGGGTTGGCGAACTTTGCCGCACAAAATGGTGTGGGACTGACGATTGTGGGCCCGGAAGCCCCCCTGGTTGAGGGTGTGGTGAATTTCTTCCAGGAGCGTGGCCTGCGCTGCTTCGGGCCGGGTAAAGGCGCCGCCCAACTGGAAGGTTCCAAGGCCTTCACCAAGGATTTCCTGGCACGGCACAATATTCCCAGCGCCGCCTACGGCAACTTTACCGAACTTGAGCCCGCCCTGGCCTACCTGCGCGAGCACGGCGCACCCATCGTGGTGAAGGCCGACGGCCTCGCTGCGGGCAAGGGCGTGATCGTAGCGCAGACTCTGGCGCAGGCGGAAGAGGCTGTGACCGATATGCTGTCCGGTAATGCCTTTGGCGAGGCCGGTTGCCGGGTGGTGATCGAGGAATTTCTGGAGGGAGAGGAAGCCAGCTTCATCGTGATGGTAGACGGCAAGAACGTACTGCCCATGGCCACCAGCCAGGATCACAAGCGCATTGGCGAGGGCGATACCGGTCCCAATACCGGCGGCATGGGAGCCTACTCTCCCGCCCCGGTGGTAGACGCCGCAGTCAACCAGCGCATCATGGAACAGGTGATCCTGCCCACAGTTGCGGGCATGGCCGCCGAGGGCAATGATTATACCGGTTTCCTCTATGCGGGCCTGATGATTAACGGCGACGGGCAGCCCAAGGTCATCGAGTACAACTGTCGTTTCGGCGATCCAGAAACCCAGCCCATCATGATGCGCCTGCAATCCGACCTGGTGGGCCTGTGCGACAGCGCCCTGGACGGCACCCTGGACCAGGCTGAGACACAGTGGGACCAGCGCTGCGCTATTGGTGTGGTGCTGGCCGCGGGGGGTTACCCGGCAAGCTACAGCAAGGGCACCCCCATCCGGGGGCTGGATGCACCGCAACCGGACTCTATCAAAATATTCCACGCCGGCACCGCCCTGGCCGGCGAGCAAGTGGTCACCAGCGGCGGCCGGGTACTGTGTGTCACCGCGCTTGGTGAAGATATCGCCGCCGCCCAACGGGCCTGTTACGAAGCGGCGCGGAAGATCACCTGGGATGGTATCACCCTGCGCCGGGACATTGGCTGGCGTGCCATAGCGCGCTATAGTCAAGACAATTGACCGGCCCGGGCGGGAACTGCATATGAGCCAACGACAACTCTCCCTGTTGGATAAGCTGATTACAGAAGTGGACTCGGTGATGCGCACCATCACCAACCGGGGAAATCATGCGGGGCGCCCCTCGCCCTCCGACGGGCATACGGACTCTGAGCTGTCGGAGCGGGAACGCCAACACGTGGCGGGCCTGATGCGGGTCAACCACACCGGTGAAGTGTGCGCGCAGGCGCTGTACCAGGGCCAGGCCCTGACTGCCACATTGCCCACCGTACGCGAGGAAATGCAGCAGGCCGCCCAGGAAGAGGTGGATCATCTGGTATGGTGCGAAGAACGCCTGCGTGAACTGGGCAGCCACACCAGCTATCTCAACCCCGCCTGGTACGGCCTGTCTTTTGCCATGGGCGCCATCGCCGGTGCTATAGGCGACAAGGTCAGCCTCGGCTTTGTGGCGGCTACTGAGGAACGTGTGTGCAACCACCTGCGCGATCATCTCAAGCAACTGCCCGATGCAGACCGCAAGTCACAGCTGATTTTGCAGCAGATGCTGGAGGATGAGCAGCGTCATGGGGAGAACGCGCTGGAGGCCGGGGGTACGGATTTCCCCCGCCCGGTGAAGGATGCCATGACAGCGGTGTCGCAGGTGATGACCCGGACCAGCTATCGGATTTGAGTCGCTGCGGCAGGTTTGGTCATTTTGGTTGTTCCCGACAAGCGCCTTACGAGGTAGAATCTCCAATCCAGCTATAACCTTTTCCCCGTCGGGTCAAACTCCACAATTTCGAAGCTGTGGTTCATTTCCACCCCGGCCGCCGCCAGCATAATGGAGGCGGAGCAATATTTTTCAGCGGATAACTGCACCGCCCGCTTTACCTGGCTCTCCTTGAGGCCAACTCCGGTGATCACGAAGTGCATGTTGATACGGGTAAAAACCGACGGCACCGCATCGGCCCGCTCGGCATCCAGTTCCACGCGACAATCCACCACCTGCTGGCGTGACTTTTTCAGCATGCTCATCACATCGTAGACAGAGCAACCCCCCGTACCCAGTAGCAACATCTCCATGGGGCGCGGCCCGAGATTGCGCCCACCAAGGTCCTGTGGCCCGTCCATTACCACACTGTGCCCACTGCTGGATTCACCGACGAACATGGCGCCATCCGTCCACTTGACTGTTGTTTTCATTGATCTGTTTTCCTGTGAAAATTGGCGAGGCCGCTGAGTGTACCTCATCATTCATATTGATGAGGTACACCACTACAACAACTTACGTTTTACTTGGCGCCCAACTCGGTTAGAATCTTAATGCGTTTACATTGACAGTGGAGAGTCGGACAGTGCTAAAGCCACAAATCACCAATACCATTCCCAACGTGGAAAACTTCCTGCGACATTGTCAACGCAAGGACTACAAGTCCAAAAGCGTGGTTTTACAGCAAGGTGAGCCGAGCGACACACTCTACCTGATCCTGGATGGTTCAGTATCTGTCATGGTGGAAGATGAATCAGAGCCGGGCCACATGCTGGTTGTGGCATATCTCAACCCCGGTGATTTTGTCGGTGAGATGGGGCTGTTTGACAATGAGCCCCAGGTGCGCAGCGCCATGGTGGTGGCCAAAACCCAGTGTGAGGTGGCGGAGATTTCCTACGATCGCTTCCACCAGATACGCGCCCAGTACCCCGATATCCTCTATGCAGTTTCCCGGCAACTGGGAGCTCGCCTGCGGCAAACCACCCGCAAGCTGAGCGACCTGGCCTTCGTGGATGTCTCCGGACGCATCGCCCACACGCTGTTAGACCTGTGCAAGGAACCGGACGCCATGACCCACCCGGACGGCATGCAGATCAAGGTCACCCGGCAGGAGTTGGGCAAAATCGTGGGCTGTTCCCGGGAGATGGCGGGGCGCGTGCTCAAGGCGCTGCAAGAAGACGGGCTGGTATCGGTTTCAGGTAAAACCATGGTGGTGTATGGCACCCGGTAGCGTAGCCGCGGTGCGCACCCTACGTCAGCCTGTACTTCACTCGGGTTAGCACCCTGCGTTTACGTGCAGGGTGCGCACCGCGCACCCTGATCGGCGAAAAATAACTCCCGCAACTTTTCACCCGGCTCCGGCGCGCGCATAAACGCCTCACCCACCAAGAATGTGTGCACATTATGCTCGCGCATCAACGCCACGTTTTCCGGCGTATGAATCCCGCTCTCAGTTATCACCAGCCGATCACCGGGTATATGCGGCAACAAATCCAGCGTG
>QNFR01000083.1 GCA_003646405.1 Gammaproteobacteria bacterium | reverse complement strand
CGCCAGCGCGCTCAACTGGAGCCGCATCTGGCGGCGGGTGCCAAATACGTGGTGTTGACGGTGCCGGCCAAGGATCAGATAGATTACACCGTGGTATTGGGGGTGAACGAAGATGGCCTGTTGCCAGAGCACAGGATTATCTCCAACGCCAGCTGTACCACCAACTGCCTGGCACCGATGGCCCGTGTACTGAATGATGAGTTTGGCATCGAGGAGGGTGTGATCAACACGGTGCATGCCTACACCAACGACCAGCGCCTGGCGGATGTGCCTCACTCGGACTGGCGTCGCAGTCGGGCGGCGGCGGAAAACATTATTCCCACCTCTACAGGCGCCGCCAAAGCGGTGGGTGTTGTACTGCCGCAGTTGCAGGGGCGCCTGCACGGTATCGCTGCCAGGGTCCCCGTGCCGGATGGCTCGGTGGTGGACTTGTTCGTCAAGCTGGGCAAGACCGTCAGCGTAGATGATGTCCATGCCGCGGTGCGTGCTGCATCGAGGACGGAGCGCTTACGGGGCATACTGCAGTACAGCGAGGCGCCCATTGTGTCCTCTGACATCATCGGCAATTCCCACTCATCGATCTACGATGCGGGCTTTACAGGGGTTACCGCGGGTCGTTACCTGCGGGTTCTCAACTGGTATGATAATGAATGGGGTTACTCCTGCAGGGTATGTGATTTACTGGGCCAGCTAGCCTAGCCTAGCCTAGCCTAGTGTAGTGTCCTGTCGTGTACACTGCGCTTTGCAGCGAGTGATCATGGTCATTATCACTGGAATTGTCGCCGCCAGGCATAATACTGGTTGATGTGGCTTGACCTTACGCCATTGCGTAAACAAAATAGGCACTTGCGTCCTGGCTTGTGCTCGATAGCGCAATCATTAGCAGGTATCGACCCCGGTCGATACTTCTCATGCACCTTTTACACCTCTTAAACAAGGTCTTGTAATATGCAAAGAATTTTAACAGCCGCTTTTCTATTGGCATTCCTGTCTCTGGCGGGTTCATCGGCCTGGGCGAACAGTTACAGCGATGCCATCAAGTCTTTCAGCAATGCCGGGGAGAGCGCCACTTTCTTCAAGACTTCCTACGGCTATGCGGTATTTCCCACTATTGGCAAGGCCGGCATCGGTGTTGGTGGTGCTTACGGGGAAGGTCGAGTATTCGCCCACGCCAAGCATGTGGGAAATTCTTCCATGGCGCAGTTGACGCTGGGCTTGCAGTTAGGTGGCCAGGCTTATAGCCAGATCATCTTTTTTGAAAATGAGCAGGCCTTCAAGGACTTTACTTCAGGCAATTTCGAGTTCAGTGCCCAGGCTACCGCTGTGGCCATTACCGCGGGTGTTTCCGCCGAGGCCAATACCGGCGGAGGTCTGGCGGCGGGTGTCAGCGGCGGACGCAACGATGCGACCACTGCTCACGGGGGCTACCGCAAAGGAATGGCCATCTTTACCATTGCCAAGGGCGGTTTGATGTTCGAGGCGGTGCTGGGCGGGCAGAAGTTCAGCTACACGTCCCTTTGATTTTGGTGTGCAGTGCGCTCCACAAATGATGCCCCGTTGTATCGGGTGCCATAAATATCTACAGACCGGCGATTGAGCGGGCCTCTTGCAGGGCAGTCTCCGGCACATCGCCCATCAGGATGACGTGCCAGCTGTGTGGTCCGTGGGCGCCATACACCAGTTGCCCCTCGATATCCGCAGTACTGGAGGGGCCGGCAATAAAATTGATGCCCCGTGGCCTTCCTGATTTATCCATATCTTGATTGATCCGGTCCCAGGCCTGCTCCGTATTGGCCACCAGGTCTGCGCTGTCCACCAGTACAATGTGATGTTCGGCCAACAGATTATTGGCCGCGGGGTTGGCCTTACCGGTCCAGGTGATAATTGAGCCGGTTTCAGCCACAGCCAGCCTGGCGAAGCTGAGGGCTACCGGCTCACCGGGCTCTACACTGCCGAAACGGGGTAGCACACCGGCATCGCGCCAGGGCATTGCCGCCAGGCGTGGATCGTTGCCAGCCACCAGCCGATGGCTGTGGTAGTGCTCATATAGATACTGCCCTACCACTTTTACGGTCTCTGAGCGGTTGCCTGTGCAATCCACACTGCCCTGGTTTCTGAGGACGTTGGTCAGGAACGCGGCGCACAGATCGGGGCAGGGCAGGGCGGCTCCGGGTGCTCTGCCCATGGCCTGCAGTTCCCGCTCCAATGTTGTCGTCGGGGCGCCGCGACTGACCTGGCGCAGTTTGGCGAAAATATGTGAACGGGCGCTATCGGTCATCAGCCCGCCTCCTCGAGGCCTTGTTCCGGGCCTTATATAACTGCATGAAGGTTTTCCTCTGGGGTGCGGGGAAGTCGCGCTGGCTGGTCCAGCCGTCCGCCATCGGCAGGCGGGAGAATCTGCCTCGTTTGCGGCCCAGCCGGTGCAGTAGCGGGATGCCGATCGCAGTCAGGGCATGATATAGCCGCGGGTGGCGCGCCAACCACGCGTGCATTTTCATGCCCCGGCGCCAGGGCGTGGAAGACAGGTTTTCCGTGGCCTCCTGGTGGCGTAGGTCGCGGAGCAGGTCGGGCAGGGGGATGTCGGCGGGGCAGACCTCGGCGCAACGGCCGCAACTGGTGCAGGCGTTGGGCAGGGCCGCACTCTGTTCCAGGGAGGTCAGCAGGGGGGTGAGTATTGAACCCATGGGGCCAGGGTAGACCCAGCCGTAGGCGTGGCCGCCAACGCTGGCATAGATCGGACAGTGATTGAGGCAGGCGCCACAGCGTATGCACTGCAGCATCTCGTGGTAATCGCTGGCCAGTACATCGCTGCGTTTGTTGTCCAGCAATACGATATGTGTCTCCAGTGGACCGTCGGTATCCTGCTCGCGGCGCGGCCCGGAGTAATAGCTGGTATAACACGTCTGCGGCTGGCCGGTAGCGGAGCGCACCAGCAGGCGCAGCATGGCGCTGGCATCTTCCGCCCGTGGCAGGACCCTGTCCATGGTGGTGCAGACGATGAGTACCCTGGGCAGGTTGGCGCAGAGGTCGCCGTTGCCTTCGTTGGTCACCAGCATGGTATAGCCGTTTTCGGCGATCAGGGCATTGGCGCCAATGATGCCTACCTCGGCTTTAAGAAAGTGCTCTCGCAACACCCCTCTGGCCTCCGCCACCAAATCTGCTGTTTCCGCCAGTTCCCTGGGCCCCAGATCATGTTTGTCCAGAAACAACTCGCGGATCTCTGCGGCGGATTTGTGCAGGGCGGGACCTACAATATGGCTGGGGGTCTCTCCCGCCTGCTGGATAATGTATTCCCCCAGGTCAGTTTCCATTACATCCAGATTTGCCCGTTGCAGAAAATCATTGAGACCGGTCTCTTCGGTGACCATGGATTTTCCCTTGGCGATGCGGCGGGCACTGTGTTGTTGGCAGATGTCCAGTACAATGCTGTTAAGTTCATCGCCGTCGCGTGCGAAGTGCACCCGGTTGCCGTTGCGCACCGCCTCCTGCTCAAATTGGGCGAGGTAGTGGTCCAGATTGTCCAGGCTGTGCTGTCGCACCTTTTTTACATGCTGGCGCAGAGTTTGGAAATTTTCAAAATTATTTATTGCGGCATCGCGCACCATTGGTGTGAACAGCGCCAGCAGATCCCTGCGCTGGGCTTTGCCAGCGTCCTTGAGTGCTTCACTGGCGTTTTCCAGGAAAGTCTCGCTGGTCTGCTTCACCGGGTTTATTTCCCTTCGCCGATGGCGGGGCCATCGAGATCGCCGCACAGTAGTTCGGCAATGTGGCGCACTTCAATATCCTCGCCCTGGCGTGTCGCCCTGCCCGCGATGTTGAGCAGGCAACCCAGGTCGCCGCCAGTGAGAATTTTGGCTTCGGTGGCCAGTGCATTGTTTAGTTTGTCGCCGACCATCTTGCCGGAAATTTCCGGCATCTTGGTGCAAAAGGTGCCGCCAAAGCCGCAACAGACCTCGGTTTGTTGCAGCTCCTTCACCTGGGTGTCACATAATTCCCTGAGCAGCTTGCGCGGTTGACCCTTAATGCCCAACTCGCGCAGGCCGGCGCAGCTGTCGTGGTAGGTGACGGTGGGTAACTTGACAGGATTCCTGCCGTTGAGTTCGATGTGGACGATATCGCTGAGAAAGGTAGTCAGCTCAAAAGTCTTGGCCGCCAGTTGCAGGGCCCTGTCACGCCACTCGCCCTCCAATAACCTGGGGTAGTGATGACAAATCATGCCGGCACAGGAACCGGAGGGCACCACCACATAATCGGCCGACTCAAGTAACTCTATGACCTGTTGTGCCAGTGGAATTGTGGATTCGTAGTCACCGGTGTTGTATGTCGGTTGACCACAGCAGGTTTGTTGCAGGGGCACTGTTACCTCACAGCCGGCCTGTTCCAGCAACTTGATGCTGGCAAACGCTACCGACGGTCGGAACAAATCCGCGAGACAGGTGACAAACAACGACACCCTGAAGCCCTTCGATGGTGGTGTACTATCCAGGTGTTGCTTATTCATGCAGGCCGCAGCCCCTTATTGTATTCCCGGTGTGGTGGGTGGCTGTCGGCCGCCCGTGGGGCACAGTATATCGAATAGGGCGAACCTGTGTCGCCGGTAGTCAATCAAAAAACTCGGTGCAGACAGAGCAATACCCCGGCCGCTGTGAACGAGACCAGCATCGCTACAGCGCCCTGGGCTAGCGGGTGCCTGCACTGCAGCAATTTGACCATCACGGTGTTGCGGTCCACTTTGATACCGCCTTGCGCCAGTGGCGTGACCATATCTTGAATCTGTTTGGGCGCGAAGGCAGGTAGCAATCGGGTGCCGGCGAATACCACCACATCATCAAGCAGTAGAAAGGGGCCGCGATACTGTATGCGAGAACCGCCTCCCAGGTGATACATCCCGCTGTGGTCTACCAACAGCAACTGCTGCTGCAGGATGCCGATATGCCCTATCGGATTCCTGCTCAGAAGCAGTAGGGCCATTGCTGGACCGCTCAGTGCAAGCAGTAGGGCTATCAGCTGCAGCGGTTCAACGCTCTGGCTGATGGCGAGTAGCGACAAGGCCAGTGCTATTACAGTATAGCTGATTGCGGTACGCCGCAGTCGCGTCCTGCGATCAGCGAGCGGATCCACCCAGCGTATCGCATCGACATATTTATCGACAGGATCCGCGCCGCGCTCCCGGTGGGGTTGGTATACCAGGGCGCGCAGACGCTGTAAGTTGCCCAGGCACAAGCCGATGACGGCGACCAGTACACTGATTACCAGGCTGGTTCCCCACACCATTCCCGTCAGTTTATTCGAACGCTGCTGTCGGGCGACCAGGGTCTCCAGTAGATCGGAGGCCAGCGGCACCTCGGGCGCACCCCGCGCATTGAAACGTTGGATCGGAATGTGGTGCACGTCCCTGACCAGAGTCTTTTCGCCCCATCTGGCCAGTTGTTGCGGCCAGGTGTCAGCGGGTAGTTCGGCCCGCGCGATGAAGTTCCACCGCGCGTCAAAACGGTACAGGCCGGCGTTGTTGGTGTCCGGGTTGTACATGCTTACCCACCAGGTGTCAGCAGTCCGCAGGAAATCACCGACCCGGGATTGCTCGGCTTCGATTGCCCCAGGGGGCAGTAATAGAATTTCGTCCAGTTGCTGGCCAAAGGCACTGTCGTCGTAGCGAAATACACTGACAGCCGGTCCCTGCACACTATTCATGAACAACAGGCCCGATTCCAGTCGCATAATCGGGTGGTCGGGTATCGAGACTTCCGCCCGGGCCAGTACGGTGCCGTCGGCACTGACCTTGAGCAACTGACCATTGACCGCATCGGCCAAAAATACCGTTCCATCAAGAGCATTAATCACAAAGCCGGCGATGTTGTTGCTTTCCAACTGCGGCGCAAAGGGCCGGCACAGTGACTTCGTCAGATTGCAGCGCAGCAATTGTAACGATTCAACGTCAGCTACTTCCGCGCCAGTGATTTTTGGGCGGCCCATTGCCAGCAACTCGCCTGTTGTGTCAAAAGCCATGGGTGCCCGCAGGGTGGCGAGCCCCAGGGACTCCCAAAGTAAAGTGCCGGTGCCAACGCCGGAACGGTCGTGTAACAGTAAACTGTCGCCCGCCAGCAACAGGAGCCTGGCCTGCGCATCAATGGCCATGGCGCTGGCCCCGGTGATGAGTGGTGCCGCGGGCAGGCTCAGAAAGCGCCCGCCCAGGATCAGCAGGCCCGCCAGTGCCAGCGCTGCCACAACAAACGCAACCCGCATACGGGCATGGGACTGTGCGGCTCTTGCGCGGATCTCCGGTGTATTGCGGAATGGTCGAAGGCTGTAAAGGTTAGGCGCGCCGGATTGGCCGCGGCGTGGGTCGGTTGCGGAGCTTTTTGTCCCGCGATTATTGGTGCGTAGGGGTACGTCAAGGTTGGTCTTGATGCCAGCCCCGACCGTCTTCAGAGAGGGCCGCTGTGCAAGTTCCGCTGCGGCCCGCTGTGCGGCGACTTCCACCGCGGCTTTTGCTGTGGCTATGCGGCGCTGTTCGGCTTGCACTCTTGCCACTTCCGCTGCCGCCTTGCGCTTCGCCTCGTCAAGAATCGCCTGCTCACAGGCGGCTTCTTCAGTCGCCTTGCGTTTTTTCTCAGTGAGTTCAGCCTTGAGCCTGGCGGCTTCCTGAGCATCTATGCGCTTTTTCTTTGCCAACTCCGCTTTGCGCCTGGCCGCTTCTTCGGCGGCCTTGCGTTCAGCCTCTTCGCGCCGGGGCGATGGCGGGGCTTTGGTGATCGCCGCTGCCGTATCCTTCGTTGTAACTTTGACCAGTTCCGCCTCCACGCCCAGTTGGTGTAGCTTCTGGAAATATTCCGCAGCGGTTTTACGATCGAGGTTGCGGCGCAGGATTATGGTCTGGCCACTAAAAAATCGTTCCAGTCGAATGGGGTCGTCGATGGCAAACATTTTGCCGAAACGCCGCTTGACCTGCTCCTCGTGCCGGCCGGGCAGAATTTCGCCTTTAAACGTGAGGTTGAACCTGTTCACTGTGCGTCAGATGTCCCGGGTGACCATGCCCGTTCCCGTCGCCACGCGTCCTGCCCGGTAATACCGGTGACCCCCCGGATGATAATATCGAATTTGTGTTTGACCATTTGTGGGCGCCTCTGCCTAGTTACGGTGGATCAACTCAGTGAATACCGTGCATCATTTTTTTCAGTAGCGGTGACACCAGCAGCAACAGAGCCGAAAATGCCAGACCCACATAAAGCAGGTTTCCGAACAATTCTGTATAGCTGGCCAGCGCCACGCCGACATCTGCCACGGCGCCATTCACGGTTTCGACAGCTGCCAGTTTCGCTAACTGGACTGCCACGAATTCCGAATAGGCTGTGGCCAGAAACCATGATCCCATCATGACACCTACCACGCTGGGCACTGCCAGTTTGGTCACCGCTGACAGTCCGACAGGGGACAGGCACAGCTCACCCGTGGTATGTAACAGGTAGGCCAGTACCATCCAGTACCCGGCCACCAGGCCGCTTGCATCCGGTGTGGCGGCACCGACCACCAGGGCACCGAAGCCCAGACCGGCCTGTGCTATGCCCAGTGCAAACTTGACCGGGGTGCTGGGTTCTAGCCCTCTCCGATCCAGGGTGGTCCAGAGCCACGCGAAGAACGGGGCAAACAGGAAGATGAACATGGCATTGAGTGCGCCAAACTGGGACGCGGTCAATTCAAAGCCGAATATGTGGCGGTCCATCACCCGGTCGGCATACAGAGTCATAGAGGCAGATGCCTGCTCAAACAGGGCCCAGAATACGACGGTGGACAGGGTCAAGGTGATCAGTACAAGCATGCGGCTGCGCTCCACCGGATTGCATTTCGCGGTGATAAACCAGGCCAGGCCGATAAGAACGGCCACCGATAGAACATTGAGAGTGCTACCCACTGCCCCGTGAAACTGCAACATCTGCCAGGCCACTACCACGGCCATCAAGCCACAGAGGTAGATGGTAAGCTCTTTGCTGAGGCCTATGGCGGATCGTTGCTTGAGGAGTGCGGCATTGTGGGGTTCAGCATGGCCGTGCAGGTGCTTTTGGCCGTGAATAAAGGTCACCAGGCCGATTACCATGCCGATGCCCGCAGCGCCGAAGCCATAGCGCCAGCCGTAGGTCTCGCCCAGGTAGCCGCACAACAGGGTGGCGGCAAAGGCGCCGATGTTGATGCCCATATAGAAGATGGTAAAACCGGCATCGCGGCGGCGGTCGTCCTGAGAGTACAGCCGGCCCACAATGGTGGAAATATTGGGTTTGAGGAAGCCCACACCGATGACGATCAAGGCCAGGGAAAAATAGAACACTTGCAGGGCGCTGTCATCGCGTATGATCTGGCCCCCCTCGTTGCGCGCCTGCTCGCCCTCTAACGCCATGCCCAGATGCCCCAGAGTCAGCAATATCCCGCCGAAGATCACCGCCTTGCGCATGCCCAGGTAGCGGTCTGCCAGCAGGCCGCCGATGACCGGCATGGCGTACACCAGCGCCGCATACCCGCCCAGTACTTCAAGCCCACCTGCGTCACTGAACAGGTGGTATTTGGTGAGGTACAGCAGCAACAAAAACTTCATGCCATAGAAGGAGAAACGTTCCCACAACTCGGTAGCGAAGCAGACGAACAAGCCCCTGGGATGGCCAAAGAACCCGGTGTCCGGGACGGGGGCGTTCATGGCTGGGCCTGGGGTGGCCATTGTTGTTCTCCGGATGTTGGTCGTGGTTTATTATTAGCGCTGTGGTTCATTATTGCGGCGACGGTTCATTATAGGGGCTATTGTCGTGAAGGCGCATATCTTATTTGGGGTCGATCTGGTGGTGCCTATTACCCATTATCCTCCGCGGTACACCAGGTAGGGTGCGCATCGCGCACCAACACTGTATGCTTGCGCGATTGCGAAAACGCCGCTGCCTGTAGAGCGAATGAGATCTGATTCGACCACTTTATCTCCGGGAGTCAAACCCGGCACTGCCATAGTGCTGTTGGCGCTGGTAAGTACCCTGCTGAGTGCCTGTGGCAAGCCACCCTGGAATAATCCACACGCCCCGGAGACGGACGGGTTGGTGATCTATCAGTCGGTGATGTCGCCGGCTCCGCCCAAACATCTGGACCCCGCCATCTCCTACGCCTCTGATGAAAGCCTGTTCATCATGCAGATCTATGAGCCGCCCATGGCTTACCACTTCCTAAAACGACCCTATGAGCTGGTGCCGCTGGGAGTGGAGTCCTTCCCCCAGGTCAGTTTCCTGGATGAAAACGAGGCAGTGATAGAGGAGGGTGATGAGACCACCCCGGTGGCATTCAGTCGTTATACCCTACACTTGCGCAAAACCCTGTGGTATCAGCCGCACCCAGCTTTCGCGCTCGATGCCTCGGGGCGCCCCTTGTACTTGTTTGATAATGCCGATGACGGTACTCAGTACCGGCAGATACCGGACTTTCCACAGTCGGGCGACAGGCCGGTACACGCCAACGATTATGCCTATGGCATCAAGCGGCTGGCCGACCCCCTCAACGGGTCACCCATGTTGGGTTTTATGTCCCAGTACATTGTGGGTATGAAGGAATTTTCCGAGCAACTGGCTCAGGTGCCAAGGGCTGGATGGCTCAATCTGGATGACTATCCGCTAGCGGGGGTCCGGGTAATAGATGAGCATACCCTGAGCATTACTATCATGGGTCGCTACCCCCAGTTTGTGTACTGGCTGGCCATGCAGTTTTTCTCGCCCATTGCGTCGGAGGTGGACCGTTTTTACCACAACTCCGGCTTCGCTGATCGCAACCTCACCCTGGACTGGTGGCCGGTGGGCTCAGGCCCTTTCATGATGGTCAAGAACGACCCCAATAGCGAAATCGTACTGGAGCGCAACCCCAACTACCGGGAGGAATTTTTCCCCACCGAAGGCGCGCCGGGCGACCTTGAAGCGGGTTTTCTGGTGGACGCGGGCAAACCCATTCCTTTTATCGATCGCGCCGTTTTCCACCTGGAAAAAGAGGTATTATCCCTGTGGACCAAGTTCCTGCAGGGTTATTACGATCGCTCCGGCGAGGTACACGGCAACACCAACGGCGTATTTGACCAGGCTTTTGTGGTCGGGCCAGATGGTGTGGAAATGTCACAAGACATGGAAGGTCACAATATCACCATGTCGCCCGATGTGAAGCCCGGTGTTTACTACTACGGTTTTAATATGCGCGACCCCCTGGTCGGCGGTTACACGGAGGAAAAACGCAAGCTGCGCCAGGCCTTGCAGATTGCCTTTAATACCGAGGAATATCTTAATATTTTCTACAAGGGTAACGGCATCGCCGGCCATAATTTAATCCCTCCCGGTATTCCCGGCCATTTGCAAGGTCGCTCGGGTATGAACCCCTATGTCTACGACTGGGTTGAGGGTGAACCCCGGCGCAAGGCAATTGAGTATGCCCGGCAACTGCTGGTAGAAGCGGGTTATCCCAACGGCCGTGATGCACGCACCGGTGAGCCCCTGAAAATATTTATCGACGTGCAGTCTCAGGCCATAGGCAATACCTCTATGAACTGGATGGACCGGATTTTCTCCGAGATCGGCGTACAGGTGGAATTCCGCCCGGCGGATTGGAATCGTACCCGGGAAAAACTCCTGACCGGCAATACCCAGATTTTCTCCCATGGCTGGCTGGCGGACTACCCCGACCCGGAGAATTTCCTGTTTCTGCTGTACGGTCCGGAGAGTCCGTTAATCTGTAACTGTGATGGCGCCAATAATGCTAATTACGCCAGTGAGGAATACGACGAGTTGTTCCGTAAAGTGCGGGTGCTGTCGCAGGGGCCGGAGCGGGATGAGTTAGTGGCGCGGATGGTGGAACTGTTTCGTCGCGATGCGGTCTGGTTGTTTGCCTACTACCCCAAAGACATTTACCTGAATAACAGCTGGGTACACAATACTAAACGCCACGGCATATCCAAGGCGATGCTCAAGTATATTCGCGTGGATAATAAGGAACGGCAAAAAATGCAGGTGAAGTGGAACCAACCGATTACCTGGCCACTATTTGTCGCTGCCCTGTTTTTGGTCGCACTGGTGCTACCTGGGGTCAT
>QNFR01000082.1 GCA_003646405.1 Gammaproteobacteria bacterium | reverse complement strand
CCGTGTCGAACAGGGGTTCTTTGTCTTCCTGGTTGTCCTTGTTGTAGGCCAGGGGCTGGCTCTTCATCAGGGTCAGCAGGCTGATCAGGTGCCCGTTGACGCGCCCCACCTTGCCTCTGACCAGCTCCGGGACATCCGGGTTCTTTTTCTGGGGCATGATGGAAGAGCCGGTGCAGAATCGGTCCGGGAGTTCGATGAAATCGAATTGAGCCGAGGTCCACAGCACCAGTTCCTCCGACATGCGAGACAGGTGGGTCATCAACAGGGCGGCAAAAGAGCAGAACTCGATAGCGAAGTCCCGGTCGGATACCGAATCCAGGGAGTTCTCTGTGGGTTTGTCGAAACCCAGGGCCTGTGCGGTCTGCGCGCGATCAATGGGGTAGGTGGTGCCCGCCAGCGCAGCGGCTCCCAGTGGTGACTGATTGAGCCGCCCCCGGCAGTCCATCAGCCGGCCATAATCGCGCTGCAGCATTTCATTCCAGGCCAGTAAGTGGTGACCGAAGGCCACCGGCTGGGCGGTTTGCAAATGGGTAAAGCCGGGCATGATGGTGTCGGTGTTGCGGGCCGCCAGCTCGATCGTACCCTGCTGCAGGCGGGTCAGTTCAGCGCCGATGCCATCAATCGCCGCGCGCAGGTACAAGCGGATGTCGGTGGCCACCTGGTCGTTGCGGGAGCGGCCGGTATGTAATTTTTTACCGGTGCTGCCGATCAACTCGGTAAGTCTGGCCTCAATATTCATATGCACATCTTCCAGCGCTATCGACCAGTTGAAGCTGCCATCGTCAATTTCTTGCTGCACCCGGGCCAGGCCCTGGCGAATCTCCGCCAGTTCTTCATTGTTTAGTACGCCAACAGCGCAAAGCATTTCAGCGTGCGCCAGTGACCCCGCTATATCCTCGCCGGCCATGCGCTGGTCGAATTCAACCGAGGCGGTAAAACGCTGAACGAAGGCGTCGGTCGCTTCGCTGAAACGTCCACCCCACAATTTGCTGGTGTCTTGCTGCTTGCTCATTTTGCTGGAAATCCTGCTGTTGCCACTGCTTTGTCGGTTGGAGTTTGCCGATTGGAATTTGCCTGTTGTAACAGTTCGGCGTTGTTCTTGCCAAACATTGGGCTTGTTACCGCCAAACAAGGATGCAAGTATATCAGTAACGGGCATGGGGAGCGTATATATGGAGCCTGAACCGGGGCAGGTGACAGGGACTGGGGGCGATAGGGATTCGGGCGAGTTTTTCATTCCCGATCTGTGTGCGCCCCGGTCGGTTTTTATTATGGTCCTGCTGGCGGAGTTGATGGTCATCGTCTACGTGCTGGCCAATAGCGGCCTGCCGCGTTTCAACTGGGATTTACTGGCGACCTGTTCCCTGTTTGTTCAATGGGTGGTGCTGCTGAGCGCCGCGCTGCTATGCCAGTTGCGCCGCCCCTTCAGTCGCCTCAGTTTGCCACTGGCAACCGGCGGTAGTCTGCTGTTGGTGCTGGCGGTTACCGCTGCCAGCAGCTATCTCGCCCTGCAGCTCTACCCACAGCTGACCCGTGGCGCCGTCGGTGTCTGGTGGTTGTTGCGCAATCTGCTGGTGGCGTCGGTGCTGGCGGGGATTGTTCTGCGGTATTTTTATTTACAGCAACAATTGCGCCTGCAGGAAAAGCTGGAACTGCAGGCTCGCCTGGATTCCCTGCAGGCCAGGATCAGGCCTCACTTTCTGTTTAACACCTTGAATAGCATCGCCAGCCTGGTCATGTCCCGGCCCGAGGCCGCTGAGCAGGCGGTGGAGGATCTGTCGGAACTGTTCCGGGCCAGCTTGCGGGAAAACATACGTCCCACCACGGTAGCGGACGAACTGCACCTGTGTGAGTTGTACCTGGGTATCGAACAATTGCGCCTGGGTGAGCGCCTGCGGGTGGACTGGCAGGTGGATACGGCCGCCTGCGATGAACCCATGCCCAGTCTGGTGCTGCAACCGCTGATGGAGAACGCGGTATACCACGGTATCTCCCAACTCCCTCGGGGGGGTACTATCACTGTGACTGTGCGCCTGACTGGCGGTGAGGTACAGGTGAGTGTAGAAAATCCGGTGCCCGGGGAATCGACCTACACCAGGGGGCACCACATGGCCCTGGCCAATATCAAGCAGCGTCTGCAGGTATTGTATGGATCCAGTGGCCGGCTGCAGGCAACGCCATTGGGCGGTACCTACCGGGTCGAATTAAGCTACCCGCCGGGGGCTGCCCTGTGAAGATTCTGGTGGTCGATGACGAGGTGCTGGGGCGGGAACGCCTGCTGCGTCTGTTGCGCAAACTGCAGCCGGATGCGCAGTGCCTGGAGGCGGAGAGTGGCGAGGAGGCCCTGGCCCTGGCGGGGCAGCATGCGCCCGATCTGCTGTTGCTCGATATCCGCATGCCGGGCATGGATGGCATCGATGTCGCTGCCCACCTGGATACCCTGGAGCGACCGCCGGCGGTGATCTTCTGCACGGCCTACGACCAATACGCCCTGGAGGCGCTGCAGCACCAGGCCGTGGCTTATTTACTGAAGCCGGTGCGGGAACAGGAGCTGTCTCGCGCTCTGGCCAATGCTGGCAGGGTTAACCGCCTGCAGTTGGCCAGCCTGCGACCGGATAGCTCCGAAACCGGGCAGAGTCGCAGCCAGGTGAGCAGCCAGACGCACCGGGGGCTGGAAACCATGGCGATCGCCGATATCCGCTTTTTCCTGGCCGAACAGAAGTACGTTACCGCATGCAGCCCGACAGCGCAGTTGCTGATCCCCGATACCCTCAAGGATCTGGAGCGGGAATTCGATCAACAGTTTCTGCGGGTGCATCGCAACGCCCTGGTCGCCCTGGAGCACATTGTCCGCTTGCAGCGAGATGACAGCGGCGCCTGGCAAGTGGTGTTGGACGGGGTGGAAGAACGCCCGGCGGTCAGCCGCCGCCATTTGGCCCAGGTCAAGCAGCGGCTGGTAGAGCGCTGCTGAAAAACCCTCAGTCGGCACGATACGGCGTTGAAAACACCCTCAAAATGCTCATGTACTGTCGCGTACACTCCGCTTTTTCGGGTGTTTTTGCCTTGTCGCGCACTCGCCTGAGACTTTTTCAACTTACTGCAAGTATATCGCTGCCACGCCGCCTGGCTGGTATGATTGCCGGCCAGCAAAAGGAAGCCCAAATATGTCGCGCCAACTCACCATCGCCACCCGGGAAAGTCCCCTGGCTCTGTGGCAGGCTCGATTCGTCCAGTCTGCCCTGATGCGGGCCCACCCCGATCTCGAGGTGCGGTTGTTGGGTATAACGTCGCGCGGCGACCAGCTGCTGGATGTGCCCCTGGCCAAGGTGGGCGGTAAGGGCCTGTTCGTGAAGGAACTGGAAAACGCCCTGCTCGATGGCAGCGCCGATATCGCGGTGCATTCCATGAAGGATGTACCGATGGAGTTTCCCGCCGGTCTTCATCTGGGGGCGATATGCCAGCGGGAGGACCCCTCCGATGCTTTCGTCAGTAATCGCTACCCGGCGTTGGCAGACCTGCCCACCGGTAGTGTGGTGGGCACTTCCAGCCTGCGGCGGGAGTGTCAGCTGCGGGCTCGCCGCCCTGACCTGCAGGTGAAATTCTTGCGTGGTAACGTCAATACCCGGCTGCGTAAACTGGATGAAGGTGAATATGACGCCATTATTCTGGCCAGCGCTGGTTTGATTCGCCTGGGTTTTTCCGCTCGTATTGCCCAGCAAATTGATGTGACCGATTCCCTGCCCGCCGGCGGGCAGGGCGCCGTGGGCATTGAGCTGCGCAGTGATGACGATGCCACCCTGGCACTGTTACAGGTAGTGCATGACGAGCCCACGGCGCAAAGGGTTAGAGCCGAGCGAGCAATGAACCAGCGCTTGCAGGGCGGTTGCCAGGTGCCCATCGCCTGTTACGCGCAATACGTCCCGGGTGGTGATCAACTGTGGTTGCGCGGGTTGGTCGGTAACCCCGACGGCTCGCTGTTGTTGCGAGCCGAGGCCCGGGCTCCGGTAGCACAGGCCGAGCAGCTGGGCATCCGTGTGGCGGATGATCTGCTGGCGCAGGGTGCGGCAGATATCCTGGCTGCGGTCTATGACGCGTAAAGGCGCGGCCGGCCGAGGTGCGGTCACCCCGGGTATGGCCGACGCAACGGTTGGCAGCAAAGGCAGTGTATTGGTGACGCGTCCCGCGGGCCAGACCGTCGCTCTTTGTAGCGCTGTCGAAGCGGCGGGGTATACGGCGCACAGCCAGCCGTTATTGGAGTTGCAGGCGCTGTCCGAACTTCCGCCATCGCAGCGCCAGTTGCTGCTGGACCTGGAGCGCTATCAGCACGTCATTTTCGTCAGCGGCAATGCCGTGCACTTTGGTATGGCGTGTATTGAGGATTACTGGCCACAAGTGCCGGTGGGCCTGACCTGGTACGCCATAGGAGACGCCACCGCCGCGTTACTGTACGACTTTGGTATTGAGGCCGTCATCCCCGGCACCCCTATGACCAGTGAGGGTTTGTTGGCGGTGCCACAGTTACAGCGGGTGGCGGGTCAGCGTATCCTGATCATCAAGGGCGAGGGCGGTAGAACTACTCTGCGCGAGGAGTTGGTGCACCGCGGTGCGAAAGTGGACGAACTGGCCTGTTACCGGCGCGTCTGCCCCGATCTTCCCGCGGGAGAACTGGCCGCGAGGATGAGTGAGTGGCGTATAAACCTGGTGATGATCAGTAGTGGGGAGGGCCTTGCCAATCTGAAGACATTGCTTCGCCGGCCAGAAACAACTAAGTTTAGAGATATATGCGTAATCGTGCCGTCGGAACGAATTGCTCGTATGGCGCAAAAGGCCGGCTTCGGGCAGGTCGTGACCGCTGAAAATGCCTCGGATGTGGCGATGCTCCACGCCCTGAAGGAATGGAAACCCGGCTCTGGAGAATGACGAGTGAGCGATAAAGAAAAAAAGAATATTGAATACGCAGTTGAGGCGGCGAGGAAGTCCGCTGCGACTTTGGATGAACCTGTCGCTGGCGCGCAAGAACCCAAATCGCCCGCAGCAGCCAATCCCGCCCGGGCCGGGTCGAAGGCCAAACGCACCGTCGCACCGCGCAAGGCGTCTTCCGCTATTGCCTGGCTGGCACTGTTGCTGGTATTGGCGTTGGCCGGTGGGGCCGCCTGGTCCGTACTGGAAATGCAGCGTAGGGAAGCCGCCCTGGTTGGCCGGGTGCACGAGTTGGAAAGTGCAGTCGGGCAGAAAGAGGTCAATCTGCAAGAGCTTGGCGACCGCTGGCAGCATCAGCTGCGGGCGGGCCTGGGCGAATTAAAGGACGAACTGGCGGAGGTTTCATCACGCCAGGCACTGGCGCTGGAGTCGGTTGCAGCCCGGTTGGCCAAACAGGGCGAGGAATTGGCCCGTTTCAGTGCCAACGACAGGGAGAGCTGGCTACTGGCTGAAGCGGAATACCTGCTGCGCCTGGCTAATCAGCGTTTGATCATGGCGGGTGACACCGTCGCCGCCCGGGCCCTACTCAGCAGTGCAGATGGTGTTCTGCGGGAACTGGATGACGTGGGCCTGCACGATGTACGCGGCGCGGTCGCCGCCGACCTGGCGGCGGTGCGTGCGGTACCTGTAGTAGACGTAGAGGGTATTTACCTACGCCTGGCGGCGCTGGTCGAGCAAGCGGGCAAACTGGTGATTTTCCAGTTGCCGGAGCGTGCCTCGCAGCCGCGTCCGGATGCCGCCGAAGACTGGCAGGCTCGTTTGCAACAGGGCTATGAGGATGCACTTATCAAGCTTTCTGACTACATCATCATACGCCGGCGGGATGTGCCCATGCAGGCGCTGATGGATCCCCAGTGGGAAAGATTGGTGCGACAAAACTTGCGTATGTTACTGGAGCAGGCCCAGGTGGCTCTACTGTCCGCTAATCAGTCACTGTACAGTGAGAGTCTGCAGCGTGCGCAGCACTGGGTGGTGGAGTTTTTTGAGTCTGATGAGGCCGCCGCCCGCGCTATGGCCAGGGAAATCACACAGCTGACGGATTTGAACGTCGCCGTGACCATGCCCGATATTTCCAGGTCGTTGCGGGCCCTGGACGATGCCATAGAGCAGCGCCTGCAACAGGGAGGCAATGAGTAAGCCATGCGCAAAATATTCGCTATTATTCTGGTTGCGTTGTTGCTTGGCGTCGGTGTTGTGGCCCTGATAGAGACTGACCCGGGTTACATTTTGTTGGCCTATGGCAATTACACGTTGGAGACAAGTCTGTGGGTTGGTCTGGTGTTGCTGGCCCTGTTTACCCTGTTGATATACATGGTCCTGCGTCTGGTCTACAGGCTGATCGGTGGACAGCGTTCCCTGGTCAGTTGGCTGGGAACACGTAAGTTTTACCACGCTTCGCGCCTGACCACGCGCGGTCTGATTAATTTTGTCGAGGGGAACTGGACCAGGGCCAGGCGCCAACTGCTGCGCGGCGCCAACAATAACGATGCGCCACTTATCAATTATTTGCTGGCAGCACGTGCCAGCCATCGTTTGCACGACCCTGACAAAGTCAGTGAGTATCTGGGCGCGGCCAGGGACTTGGAAGCAGCGGCCGCTACCGCAGTGGCGCTTACCAGGGCCGAGATGCAATTGCGTAGTGGAGACTATGAGCCGGCGCTGGCTACGCTGGAGCAGGCCGCAAACGACGTCGCCCGACATCCTCGCGTGCTGGAACTGTTGCGCGAGGCGTACTATGGCTTGGCGGACTGGGGCAAACTCGCAGCCCTACTGCCGGACTTGAGGAAACACAAGCTGCTTGCAAACGAAGAATTGCAGCAGTTGGAGCGTGAAATTTATGGCCAACTGCTGACACAGTGTGTCGCGGGCAATGACGGCCGGCCCCTGGATAGTTTGCGCAGTGGCTGGCAGAAGATGCCGGCTGACCTGAAACATGATCCGCAAATGCTGCAGGGCTATGTGCGCTTGCTGATCGATCACGGTGACCATGGTGCGGCGGAAAAAGTTATCCTGCGCGCCATCAAGCACCAGTGGGACGCAAACCTGGTGCGTCAATACGGCTACGTCCAGAGCGATAATGTGCCCCGCCAGCTGGCCACGGCAGAGGCCTGGCTGGCGACCCATTCTGATGATGCGCAGCTGCTGCTGTGCCTCGGTCGCCTGTCGGCGCGGGACAAACTATGGGGCAAGGCGCGGGATTATTTCGAGAGCAGTTATCGCCTGCAACACAGCGGTGAGACCTGTGCGGAACTGGGGCGCTTGCTGCTCGGTTTGGGAGAGCCCAAAGTGGCCGCCGCCTATTTTCGTGAGGGATTGTTGATGCGCGAAAGCGGTCTGCCAGAGCTGCCGATGCCGGAAAAAACCGGGATGCGGTCACTTTCGCTTTAAGTACACCGGATTAAAGCCCGAACTTTTACAGGTTTATGCCCAGTTCGTCCCAGATATCATCGATATGCTGTTTTACATCACCAGACATGGCGATGGGCCGGCCCCATTCGCGTTGAGTTTCCCCGGGCCACTTGTTGGTGGCATCAAAACCCACTTTTGAGCCCAGCCCGGCTACCGGAGATGCGAAGTCCAGATAATCGATGGGCGTATTGTCGATAAATACGGAGTCGCGCTGTGGATCCATACGGGTAGTCATGGCCCAGATTACGTCCTTCCAGTCCCTGGCATTGATATCCTCATCGGTGACGATGACAAACTTGGTGTACATAAACTGGCGCAGGAAAGACCACACGCCAAGCATCACCCGTTTGGCATGCCCCGGGTATTCCTTGCGTATGGTGACCACCGCTACGCGATAGGAGCAGCCCTCGGGGGGCAGGTAGAAATCGACAATCTCCGGGAACTGTTTTTGCAAAATGGGGATAAACACTTCGTTCAGGGCCACGCCCAGTATTGCCGGTTCGTCTGGCGGGCGGCCGGTGTAAGTGCTGTGGTAAACAGGTGATTCGCGGTGGGTGATCGCCTCGACGGTGAATACCGGGAAGCGTTCCACCTCATTGTAGTAACCGGTGTGATCGCCAAAGGGGCCCTCGTCCGCGAGTTCATCGGGTTCCAGATAGCCCTCCAGAATGAATTCGGCCCGGGCGGGCACCAGTAGTCCGTGCTCCCGACACAGCGGCGTAAAACTCTCAGCCAGTTCAGTCTTGCTGCCGCGCAGCAGTCCGGCAAAGGCGTATTCAGAGATCGCGTCCGGGATGGGAGTGACCGCCGCCAGCGTCGTCGCCGGGTCGGCTCCCAGTGCGACGGCTACCGGGTAGCGTTCGCCCGGGTGTTGCAGTTGCCACTCACGAAAATCCAGCGCGCCGCCCCGGTGCGACAGCCAGCGCATAATCAGTTTATTGCGCCCCAGCAGTTGCAGGCGATAAATACCCAGGTTCTGTCGCTCTTTGCTGGGGCCGCGGGTGATAACCAGGGGCCAGGTGACCAGGGGTGCGACGTCGCCGGGCCAGCAGGTCTGGATAGGCAGCTGCCTGAGGTCTACATCCTGGTCCTGCTTGACATGGTATTGGCAGGCCGGGTTGCGCACTATTTTGGGGCCCATGTTCAGGACTTGCTTCAGTATGGGTGCCTTGTCCCACAATTCGCGTATGCCTTTGGGTGGGTCCGGTTGGCGCAGGTAGGCCAGAATTTCACCGATCTCGCGCAGGGCGCCCAGGTCTTCAGCCCCCATACCCAGTGCGACGCGTCGCTCGGTGCCGAACAGATTGGCCAGTACGGGTGTGCTAAAGCCTTTGGGGTTTTCGAACAGCAGCGCCGGTCCGCCGGCACGCAGGGTGCGATCGGCGATTTCTGTCATTTCCAGTTTCGGGTCGACCTCGGTCTGAATACGTACCAATTCGCCGCGCTGTTCCAGCGCGGCGATGAAGTCTCTGAGGTCTGTGTATTTCACGCTGTGGTAACTCGTCCGCCGCTGGTTTCAGGTGGACAGTATACCCTGTTGCCGGTCGGAGCTACTTGCGCTTCATGGACATGAAAAACTCTTCATTGGTCTTGGTGCCCTTGAGTCTATCCGACAGGAACTCAATGGCGGCAAGGTCTTCCATGCCGTGCAGCAGTTTGCGCAGGATCCACATGCGCTGCAGTTCGTCCTCGGCGGTGAGTAATTCCTCCCGGCGAGTACCGCTGCGGCGGATATTGATAGCCGGATAGACCCGCTTCTCGGCCACTTTGCGATCCAGGTGCAATTCCATATTGCCGGTGCCCTTGAACTCCTCGTAGATCACTTCATCCATCTTGGAGCCGGTATCGATCAGGGCGGTGGCAATAATTGACAGGCTGCCGCCTTCCTCGATGTTGCGCGCCGCGCCGAAGAAGCGCTTGGGGCGTTCCAGTGCGTGGGCGTCGACACCACCGGTCAGTACCTTGCCGGAGCTGGGGATCACCGTGTTGTGGGCGCGGGCCAGGCGGGTGATAGAGTCCAGCAGGATAACAACGTCCTTTTTGTGTTCTACCAGACGTTTGGCTTTCTCGATCACCATGTCGGCAACCTGCACGTGGCGCGAGGGTGGTTCGTCAAAGGTGGAGGCCACCACCTCTGCGCCACGGATGCCCACTGAACGCTGCATCTCGGTGACTTCCTCCGGGCGCTCGTCGATCAACAATACGATGACATAGCACTCGGGGTTGTTGGTGATGATCGCCTGGGCGATATTCTGCATCATGATGGTCTTGCCGGCCTTGGGCGGTGCCACCAACAGGCCTCGCAGGCCCTTGCCTATGGGCGCAACCAGGTCGATGATCCGACCGGTCAGATCCTCTGAGCTACCGTTGCCAACCTCCAGTGTCATGCGCTCGTCCGGGAACAGTGGCGTGAGGTTTTCGAACAGGATCTTGTGCCTGGAGTTCTCCGGTTTGTTGTAGTTGACCTCACCTACTTTTAACAGGGCGAAATAGCGCTCACTGTCTTTGGGTGGGCGAATCTTGCCGGATATGGAATCCCCTGTGCGCAGGTTGAACCTTCGGATCTGGCTGGGCGACACATAAATGTCGTCCGGCCCGGCCAGATAGGAGCTGTCAGAGGAGCGCAGGAAGCCGAAGCCATCCTGCAGGATCTCCAGTACGCCGTCCCCGTAAATGTCTTCGCCGCTTTTGGCGTGGCGCTTCAGGATGGCAAAAATAATATCCTGTTTGCGGGAGCGGGCCATATTGTCCAGGTTTATGCCTTTGGCAATATCGATGAGTTCCTGGGTGGATTTGGTCTTTAGATCAGTAAGATTCATATAAAATAGAGGTGTGCGCTTTTTGAGAGGAAGAAAAAGAGTAAGTGAACGCCGATTGGCGCTGCCAACTAGTATCGCTTTAAATTGGGGTGACTGGTTTTTTATTGTGGCACGGGAATGTGCAACGGTTCGCAATGTAGCATGCCCGGATGGTGTCGTCTACAGCTTTTTCAGGCAAAAAATTTGATCTGATGATGGCATGGCGAGCCCGATGCCCCCGGGCTCTCAACACTCACAACAAGGGTCAGACCACTTCCTGGATAAATTCTGTCAGCTGGGTCTTGGAAAGCGCACCTACTTTGGTAGCCTCGGCGTTGCCGCCCTTGAAAACGATAAGGGTGGGGATGCCGCGGATGCCGAACTTGGGCGGAATCTCCGGATTGGCGTCCACGTCTACTTTGCAAATTTTCAATTTGCCGGCGTATTCGCCGGCAATTTCATCCAGCACTGGTGCAATCATTTTGCAGGGTCCGCACCACTCGGCCCAGAAGTCTACCAGTACGGGGATATCGCTATTTAGTACTTCTGCGTCAAATGTAGCATCGCTGACGTGTACGATTTTGTCACTCATGATGTTCTCCAATTGATCTGTGCGGTTGCTGTTCGTTTGATTTTGAGGGGGCCATGATACCACCGGATGGTTGTGGCACAACCACGGGGCTAGAGTTTTTCGATCTGCTTATATTTCCTGTGGCTATAGGTTAGTGGTTATTCCGACTGCTGTTCGCGCCGGGTGTAAGGTGTGTGCTCTCTGGGCACTTATCAATCCCGCCGGCGGAGCAGACCCAGAAAAATAGTGAACGCCAAACCGATAGTTTTGTCTTACACGAGAGCGTAGTCTTCTATCAGTTCCAGGTTCGTTACTTGTAATGTTTGAGGCCTTCACCTTGCGTACAAAACAAATCGTAGTTATTGCAGT
>QNFR01000081.1 GCA_003646405.1 Gammaproteobacteria bacterium | reverse complement strand
CCGCCGGGATCACAGCATGCGCATACCACGCCCGGACCTGAGCGTTGTCATGGGTACGCCCAATGCCTGTAACCAGTGTCACGCGGACCGGGACGCGTCCTGGGCGCTGGACGCCCTGCGGGGTTGGGGTGTGCAGTTCAGGGATACCGGTAGCCACCCGGCTCGCGCCTTTTACCGCTTTGACCAGGGCGACAGTCGCGCGCTGCCCTCTCTGGCACAACTGGCCAATGATAGCAGCGTGGCGCCCATCTGGCGCGCTACCGCGATGGAGTCACTAGGGGAGGTGGGTGGCCGGGCTGCGCTGCAAAGCGCAACCACATTATTGTATGACGATGATCCCCTGCTGCGTGTCAGTACCGTGCGCTCCCTGCAGTTTTTGCCATTGCACCAGCGCATGCAGTTACTGCAGCCCCTGATGGATGATGACATCACCGCCGTGCGTATGGAGGTTGCGGTGTCACTGGCCGGCGTGCCGCTGGACCAGGTGACACCGCAGCAGGCAGATCAATTGCGCGTTCTGTTCAGTGAGTATATGCGTATTCAAAGTGAACACGCCGACATGCCCGGTGTGCAACTGCAACTGGGTGTGTTTTACGTGACGCGAGGGGATCTGCCCGCGGCTGAGACTGCCTACCGCGAGGCCCTGTATCTCAACCCGCAACTGTTGCCGGCCTATCTTAACCTGGCGGATCTATTGCGCACCCGGTCACGGGAGGATGAAGCGCGGCAGCTGCTGTTACAAGCGCTGGCCATCGTCCCGAACAATGGCGCGACTCTGCATTCGCTCGGATTGCTGGAAACGCGCACCGGGAATTCGGCAAAGGCCCTGGAGTACTTGCAGAAGGCGGCGGCGCTGGAGAGCATGGGTACCCGTCATCGCTTTATCTACGCGATTGCCCTGCACGACCTGGGGCAACCCCGGGAGGCTATCGTGCAGTTGCGGGCGCTGCTACGCAGCGTACCGCGCAACCAGGAGGTGTTGATGGCTCTGGCTAACTACAACGCGGAACTGGGTCAACGGGACAAAGCGCGGGTTTACGTTAGCACGCTGCTGGAGATCGCCCCTGGTAACCAGGCTTATCAACAGCTGTATCAGCAGTTGTCGCAGGAGTAGAAAGCAGCGCTTGCACGGGGGCGCACCAGCACTTGCTGATCTTGATGTCTTGCGCGCCGACCGATATTACCAGAGTCACGGATCCCGGTGCAGTACACTGGCGTACTATAAGTCAGACAAAGCATGAGGCTACTCTGTTACACTGCCGCCCCCTGATGATCCTACCTGTAACGGCTACAATGTGAGTAACTTGTCTTTTTCCACCCTGATATTGCCAGCCGCCCAACTGATCAACCTGGACCGTCTTGGTTACCTGGAAATGACCGCAATCCAGGTGGCAGCGTTGCCGCTGGCCCTGGCCGGCAGGGATTTAATCGCCCAGGCGAAAACTGGCAGTGGCAAAACGGCGGCCTTTGGCCTGCCCCTGCTCAACAAGCTCAATCCCCGGGACTTTGGCACACAGGCCCTGATTCTGTGTCCCACCCGGGAACTGGCGACCCAGGTGGCGGTGGAAATCCGGCGCCTGGCCCGTTACCAGCAGAACATCAAGGTGGTGACCCTGTGTGGTGGCCAGTCCATTGGCCCGCAAATCGGCTCACTGGAGCACGGTGCACATGTCGTGGTGGGCACGCCGGGCCGTATCAAAGATCATTTGCGCAAGAACACCTTAGTCGTTGATCGGGTCAGTACGCTGGTGCTGGATGAGGCGGATCGCATGCTGGAAATGGGTTTTATCGACGATATAGAGACAATCGTCGCGAAAACACCAAAATCCAGACAAACTCTTTTATTTTCAGCGACTTACCCAGATGACATCCAGTCATTGAGCGGCCGCTTTCAACAGTCGCCGGAGCGGGTGAGTGTGGAGTCGCTGCACAGCGAACAACAAATAGACCAGCAGTTTTTTATCTGTCAGAAAAGTGCACGGCGCGAGTCTCTGGTGAAGTTGCTGGCACACTTCAGGCCCGCTGCGGCGGTGGTATTCTGCAATACCAAACAATTGGTCCGTGAGGTCTGCGAGTATCTCAACCAGTCCGGTATTCACGCGCAGGCCTTGCACGGCGATATGGAACAGCGTGATCGCGACCAGGTGCTGATCCAGTTCAAACAGCTCAGCTGCAGCATACTGGTGGCAACGGATGTGGCAGCCCGCGGCCTGGATATCGACGACCTGCCAGCGGTGGTGAATTTTGAATTGCCACGCAATGCCGAGGTCTATGTACACCGTATAGGGCGCACCGGACGCGCTGGCAAAGCGGGACTGGCGCTTAGCCTGTTCGCCGACTCGGAGCGCTATAAGTTGCAAGGCATAGGTGACTACCTGCAGCGCGAGCTGGAGTTTGAGGCGATCGAGGCGGTCACTGTCAGGGGTGAAGTGATGCCCCTACCGGCCTTCGTCACACTGTGTATCGCCGGGGGGCGCAAGGAGAAGGTCCGTCCCGGCGATATTCTGGGCGCTCTCACCGGTGATGCGGGGATCGACGGTAGTGCCGTGGGCAAGATTACGGTGATGGATTACGCCGCTTATGTCGCCATAGAACGCAGCGTTGCGGACAAAGCCCTGGGGCGATTGCAGGGTGGCAAGATCAAAGGGCGCAAGTTCAAGGTGCGAAAGTTGTAAATGTCCTGTATAAGAGCGCGATGAAAACCCCGAAACGCATACGACCGCTGGTAGACGACGGATTGGTGGACGAGGTTCTCCGCCCGCTGATGAGCGGCAAGGAGGCCGACGTCTTCGTGGTGCGCTGTGGCTCCAAAATTCGCTGTGCCAAGGTCTACAAGGAGGCCGCCAAACGCAGCTTCAAGAAGGCCGCGCAGTACACCGAGGGCCGCAAGGTACGCAATAGCCGGCGCGCCAGGGCCATGGAGAAAGGCTCAAAGTTCGGTCGCAAACAGCAGGAAGAAACCTGGCAGAATGCCGAGGTGGATGCCCTTTATCGGCTGGCCAGTGCCGGCGTGCGGGTGCCGCAACCCTATGGCTGTTTCGACGGGGTGCTGCTGATGGAGCTGATCACTGATGAGGACGGCGCCGTGGCGCCGCGCCTGAACGATGTCTCCATGTCCGAGGAGCAGGCGCTGGAAGACCATGCCCTGGTTATGCAATATGTGGTGCGTATGCTCTGCGCCGGCTTGGTGCACGGTGACTTGTCTGAATTCAACGTGTTGGTGGATGAAAACGGCCCGGTCATTATAGACCTGCCCCAGGCGGTGAATGCGGCGGGCAATAATAACGCCCGGGCCATGCTGGAGCGCGATGTGGGGAGTATGACTGCCTACTACGGTCTGTTCGCCCCGCAGTTACTCACCACACGCTACGCCCAGGAAATTTGGGAGCATTACGAGGAGGGCGACTTGCACCCGGATATCGAGCTTAGCGGCTATGCTGAGGAAGACCTGCATAGCGCCGATGTCGACGCGGTGATGCTGGAGATCAAGGAAGCTCTCAGGGAAGAACAGGAGCGCCAGGAGCGTATGCGCGACGCCGAGGAATTGGATTAATACCACAGATCATCCTCGACCTGGGGTCGGTAAATCACTACAGTACGCGACCCGGTGCAAAACCACTTTTTGGTTGCTACATAATTAGTGCCCGTTCGGAAACAGCCATATTCTGTGTAGGGCCGAATTTATTCGGCCAATGCGGTTCACTGACACGTTGATTTGTCCGAATAAATTCGGACCTACAAAACACCATGAATTCAAAACGCGCGTTTCCGGATACGCACTAATTAGTGCTTACATAGGCAGTTGTAGGTATGTAGCGTGAGTCCCGCTGCACAATGCGCACCGCGCAGCTACCAACGCCATACTTAAGCCTATTGAATGCATCACGGGTAGCTGATTTTGGAAATGTTTTGCCTTGCAAAGGCATAAATTTTTAACTGAGCAAGGCAAAACATTCTCGAAAGCAGCGGGACGCAGCTCAAACAAACACCATTAGTAACCCACCCCTAAAATCAGGAACAGTCCGTTGATCTCTACCGCGAACATCACCATGCAGTTTGGCGCCAAGCCCTTATTCGAGAATATCTCGGTCAAATTCGGCGATGGCAATCGTTACGGACTTATCGGCGCCAATGGCTGTGGCAAGTCCACGTTCATGAAGATACTGGATGGCAGCCTGGTCCCCACGGCGGGCAATGTGTCCGTCACCCCCAACGAACGTGTGGGTACGTTGAGCCAGAATCAGTTCGCGTTCGAGGAGTTCTCAGTCGTAGACACCGTCATTATGGGCCACAAGGCCTTGTGGGCGGTAAAGCAGGAGCGCGATCGCATATACGCACTGCCCCAAATGTCGGAAGAGGACGGCATGAAAGTCGCCGATCTGGAGGTCCAGTTCGCCGAAATGGACGGCTACAGCGCTGAAAGTCGCGCCGGTGAAATTCTCATGGGCGCCGGTATTGCCCAGGAACTGCATCACGGCCCCATGAGCGAGGTGGCCCCCGGTTGGAAGCTGCGGGTGCTGCTGGCCCAGGCCCTGTTTTCAGACCCGGATATACTGCTGCTGGATGAGCCCACCAACAACCTGGATATCGACACCATCCGCTGGCTGGAGGCGATGCTCAACGAGCGCAAGTGTACGATGATTATCATCTCCCACGACCGGCATTTCCTCAACGCAGTGTGTACGCACATGGCTGATATCGATTATGGTGAGCTGCGCGTCTACCCTGGCAATTACGACGATTTCATGACCGCGTCCACTCAGGCTCGCGAGCGGCTGCATTCCCAAAACGCCAAAAAGAGCGCGGAGATCGCCGATTTGCAGCAGTTTGTGAGTCGCTTCTCGGCTAATGCATCCAAGGCCAAGCAGGCCACCTCCCGCGCCAAACGCATAGAAAAAATCAAGCTGGATGATATCAAGCCGTCCAGTCGGGTAAGCCCCTATATTCGCTTCAAGCAGGAAAAGAAGCTGCATCGCCAGGCGCTGGTGCTGGAGCATCTGGGCCACGGCTTCAATGGTGAGTTGCTGTTCGACAAGGGCAATATCATTCTGGAAGCGGGCGCTCGCCTGGCGGTGATCGGGGAAAATGGTGCGGGTAAGACCACCTTCCTGCGCTGTCTGATGGATGAGATAAAGGCCAATAAGGGTATCGTGAAATGGGCGGAGAACGCCACACTGGGTTATTGCCCACAGGACAGCACGGCCGATTTCAACTGTGAACTGAACCTGTTCGACTGGATGAGCCAGTGGCGTAAACCCAGCCATGGTGACCAGATCGTGCGCGCCACCCTGGGCCGCCTGCTGTTTTCATCCGACGATTTTGAAAAGCAGGTGAAGGTTTGCTCTGGTGGTGAAAAAAACCGCCTGCTGTTTGGCAAGCTAATGATGATGGACACCAATGTCCTGTTGCTGGATGAACCCACCAATCACCTGGACATGGAGTGCATCGAGGCCCTCAACCTGGCGCTGGAGCACTACGACGGTACCCTGATTTTTGTCAGCCACGACCGGGAATTCGTCTCCTCCCTGGCCACCCGCGTGATTGATGTCAAGGGTCATGAACTGATTGATTTCCAGGGTACCTATGAGGAATACCTGGCCAGTCAGCAGGCGGCCGAAAGAGTGGCAAGTGCCTCGTAATTTGATTGACCAGGCCATGAGCGATCAAACGGTGTCTATACCGGCGCCTATCGAGTACAAAAACCGGAAGCCTTAACATTTATCGGTATGGCATAACAGACAGCGTATGTGTGGTGAACTATTTTTCACGGCACAGAACACAGCATTTATTCACGTTGTGTTCTGCACTTAGGTTTCACGGCTGACGTGAACAAATTATAAAAAGGATAGGGGTGATGACGGAATTTGCCGCCAACAGCCACAAGGGTCACATACGTGATCACAATGAGGACTGTTACGAGGCGGACCCCGAGCTGGGCCTTTGGCTGGTGGCTGACGGCGTCGGTGGGCACGCGCATCGTGCGGTACTGGATGAGATAGCAGCGCGCAATTCCCAGAGCAACATGGGCTCCACCGTCGTGGCGATGCGCCTGGAAGGCGATAATGCCTATGAGATTTCCTGGGTGGGGGATAGCCGGGCTTACCTGTTTGATGGGGAACTACGGCAATTGACCCGGGATCACAACCCGGTGAGCGAGTTGCTCGCACGCGGCGAGATAACACCAGAGCAGGCCGCCAGCCACCCGCAGAGGCATGTACTGAACCAATCGATGGGAGTTTCCGGGTCCATTGTAGTGCAGCCGAGCATCGTCAGCGGGCGTCTACTCACCGGTCAACAGATTCTGCTGTGCAGCGACGGGCTTACGAATGAGTTGGATGACGATAGCATCAGGGCCGAGCTGGCACATCATTCGACGCTGCGTGACCAGATAGACGCCCTGATAAACGCCGCGCTGAGGGCGGGGGGGCGCGACAATATTACCGCCATTGTCGTGGGTGAGGCGCCGACCCTGCTCACTACCTAATACAGGACGACGGAGCGAATACTCTCACCTGAGTGCATCAGATCGAAGGCCTTGTTGATATCATCCAGCCCCATGGTATGGGTGATCAGGTCATCAATCTGGATCTTGCCTTCCATATACCAGTCGACGATTTTCGGCACGTCGGTGCGTCCCCGGGCGCCGCCAAAGGCGGTGCCCCGCCAGGAGCGACCGGTCACCAGTTGGAAGGGGCGGGTGGAAATTTCCTGGCCGGCGCCAGCCACACCCACGATGCAGCTCTCGCCCCAGCCTTTGTGGCAACACTCCAGGGCCTGGCGCATGACATTGACATTGCCAATGCACTCGAAGCTGTAGTCCACACCACCACCGGTCATGTCGATAAGGTGGTCTACCACGTTATCGACCTCGGATGGGTTGATGAAATCGGTCATGCCGAACTTCGTCGCCAGTGCCACTTTGGAGGGGTTGAGGTCCACGCCGATAATACGCGTGGCGCCGACCATTTTGGCGCCCTGGATGACATTGAGACCTATGCCGCCCAGGCCGAACACGGCGACGGTTGAGCCCGGCTCCACTTTCATGGTGAATGCCACTGCCCCGATGCCCGTGGTCACGCCACAGCCGATATAGCAAATTTTATCGAAGGGCGCATCCTCGCGCACTTTGGCCAGTGAGATCTCCGGCAGCACAGTGTAGTTGGAAAACGTGGAGCAGCCCATGTAATGCAGTAGGGGTTTGCCGTCCAGGGAGAAGCGACTGCTGCCGTCGGGCATCAGGCCCTGACCCTGGGTAGTGCGCACCGCCTGGCACAGGTTAGTCTTGGGGTTCAGGCAAAAATCACATTCCCGGCATTCGGCCGTGTACAGCGGGATCACATGGTCGCCGGCTTTGAGGGAGGTGACGCCGGGACCGGTTTCCATTACCACGCCAGCCCCTTCATGCCCCAGGATGGCGGGAAAAGCGCCCTCCGGGTCATCGCCGGACAGGGTGAAGGCATCGGTGTGACAGACGCCGGTAGCCTTGATTTCCACCAGAACCTCACCGGCTTTTGGGCCCTCCAGGTCAACCTCGACAATTTCCAGGGGTTTGCCCGCTTCAAAAGCGACAGCTGCACGAGTTTTCATGGGAAATTTCTTCCATTTTCGCAGTGGAGTAAGCAGCGTAGTCTAACCAGTTGCGAGGGAGAGATAAATGTCAAAAACACGAATTCTGGGGCCTGGGAATAGGGGGGTTCCCTTGATCGAATGGTTGGCTTGTTCTCGTGCCCGAAAAGAGGAGCCCTCGTAGGGTCGAGTTCACTCGACCCTACGAGGGAAAGGAAAAAAGCCGGCTTTCAGAAAAAGCCGGCGCGGGATGTCTTACAGCTTGTATTGCGCGGTAAACCAGAGCTTATCCGTATCCGAGTAACGATTGCTATCGGTGTTGAAGATGGCGCCCTTGGCTTGCACGTAAAACCGCTTGGTAAATGTCCAGGTGGCTACCAGGTCCCATTCTTTACCGAAGTCCTCACTGGAGTCCTCGGCCTGGAAATCGTGGTATATCACAGCCATTTTGACCGGCCCCAGTTTGGTGCCGATGCTGCCGTAGATGTCCTCGATACCGTCAGCCGGTGTGGCCAGGAACTTGTCAGCCCAACCCTGGAATTTATGCAGGGTGGCCAGCGGCGTTTTGAAGCCGACATTGTTATCTGAGGCCAACACTTCATAACCGGCCTTCAGGTTGAAGGCGCCCAAATGGGTGCCGAGTTCAACCATATAGTAGTCCGTATCGTAGTTGAGTTTGCTGTCGCCCGCGTCCGACTGGTGGGCGTAGGTGGCGGCAGCGGAGAAACGCTTGAAATTACCGCGGTATTCGACGCCGTAAGTGTCAGTGGAGTTGTTCACTGTCTTGGGCGGTGGGTAGGGACCATCGTTGTCGATATCGAGCCAGTAACCGAAGGCCGCGATTTTTTGGCGATCGTTGAGTTGGTAGTCGATCCTGGCCAGGTAGTTGTCACCTTCCCAATCAGCCGGGTTGGCGCCGTCATCCGGCCCGAAGATACGCTTCACCTGGTCGACGTAGCTCACGTCCAGTTTGAGGACTTCCGTTGGCTTCCAGGTCGCGCGAAAAGCGTCGTAGGTCTGCTCGTTCTGGCGCCAGGCGACACCGCCAACGAAACGCTGGTTGCCGTGGAGAATACGTTGGCGGCCCAGGGTGCCGTCGTAATTGCTGCCCGCGTATTTCATCCACAGCTGGTTGAGATCGGTGCCAGTGGGGTCGGCGATGACCGGGCGGTCTGTAGTGCCATTCTCGGTAGAGTTGTAATTGTCTGACCCGAAGTCAGTTACGTTGTCTACTTCTCCCAATGCGGAAACTCCACTCCAGGCCGCTGTGGCCAGGGTCAGGCGTGAGCGCAGTGTGTTGGCAAACGCGTTGCGATCGAAGTCGTCCTGATCCACATGTTCATAACGGTAACGCAGGTCAATATTTGCGCTACCCTTGGTGAACATCTCGGTGAAACTGTCGGCCGCACCGTCTGCTGCCTGTGCCGCACCGGCGGCGCATAACAGCAGGGGTAATATGTAACAGCTAGTTTTGATATGTCTCATTGTACTTCTCCATTGGCTATATTTGATTGGGCCCCACGCGTCCCCGCTTATTGTTGCGGGGTTATCTGATCACGACGCCGTCCTGGCTGTCGTGTCAGCTTGGTCAGATCCCTTGTGCCACCTATCCTCTAACGGGTTGTATCTTGCGCAAATTTTACTCTCTATTGCATCCTATTTGCTGCGAACTATCTGGTAATTCCGTAGTAAATATTTCACTGGCGCCGCAAAGCCACTGATGATGTGCACCAGTCGGGTAAAGGGGAATACGACAAACAGCGTCATCCCCAGGAATATATGCAGTTTGTATATAATATTCACGCTTTCAACAGCTGCCGCGGCGGCGGCTGGCTGGAACGTGACAATACTCTGTGCCCAGGTGGCCAGTAAAACCATCACCGAACCGTCCATATGCCCGGCGGAAACCACGATCGAAATCAGGCCCAGAATCAACTGCGCGTATAACAGCAGCAATACCATCTGATCCCCGCGACTGCCGTTTGCCTGCACCCGCTCATCAGTGAAACGGCGCTTGATCAACATCGTTAAACCGATAAAAGCCAGAATGCCGAAGAACCCGCCCGAGACCATTGCCAGCAACTGCTTGTCCGGCGTCGATATCATGTGGTGATAGAGGGACTCCGGCATCAGCAGGCCAAAGAAATGACCGAAGATAATAAACAGCACGCCGATATGGAATAGATTACTGGCGATACGCATGCCCTTGTCGTTGAGGGTCTGGGTGGAGCCCGCTTTCCATGTGTACTGCGCGTTATCGTAGCGCGCCCAGCTGCCCACGATCAAAACCGCCAGGGCAATGTAAGGATAGACCCCGAATAATAAAAAGTTGCTTGTGCTCATGGCCGACTCCTTAAGGGTTGGTTGCAGCTACCGGGGCACTGTCATTGACAAAGTGCACGGGGGTAGTCTGTTGGTTGTCATTAGGCCGAACCGACGGACCGGCTGATGGGCATTGGTCCGATTTGTCATCGGCGCCGAAAGTGACAGCTTCCTCTTCCCATATCTTGTCCAGGGCTTCGAGGCTGTCGTCACGCTCCTCTTTTGAAGCCTGGGTGAGGAATTCATCGACGGTAATATCGGCCTGGCTGAGATCCAGCAGAGCGCGAAACAGCAAGCCGTAGCCGCTCTCTCTATCTTCCAGCCTGGCGCCGACCAAAGCGAGAATGTGGGCGACATCCAGAATACCGTTTTCCGCTTCCTCCTGCGGTCGATGAGACAGATACTCCAGGTACATCGGAATATAGTCGGGCAACTCACGGGTATTGATTTCAAAACCGTGGCTGTTGTACAGGGCCATGAGGTCAACCATGGCCTGGCCGCGATCGCGCGATTCGCCGTGTACATGCTCGAACAACAACAGCGAAGTGGCCCGGCCCCGGTCGAACAAATCGCCGTAAGCCTCCTGCAGATCCATCAACCCGGTGGTTTCGTATTCCGCCAGCCAGTTCTTCAGTCGCGCCTTGAGCTTGAAGCTCAGCAGGGGGCAGTCGAGCAGTATCTGGCTGAGCTCCGTCGCACCTGCCTGCACCTCCGCCGTGGGGTAGTCCATCAAGCGCGCAATGGCTTTGAGTTCAATCATGGATTCCACTCCTCTACCTGGACCGTCTGGATAAGGTCGCGCCTGTCGGTGCGCTTGGCGCCGAACATATTGGTGTCGCTTTCACCCGACGAACAACCGTTACCAAAGGTGAAGCCGCAGCCACCGCGTTCGGCAAAGGCGTCACTCATGGCTTCCTCGCGGTGTGCCGTGGGAATGACAAAGCGATCCTCGTAGTTGGCGATGGCCAGGTAACGATACATCTCTTTAGCCTGTGCTTCGCTTAAGCCAACGTCTTCCAGTACTTCCAGATCGACCTCGCCATGTACTGTCTCAGCACGCTTGTAGGCGCGCATGGCCAGCAGGCGCTTGAGCGCCAGTTTGACCGGCGCCTCGTCGCCCGCTGTCAGCAGGTTGGCGAGGTATTTGATCGGGATACGCAGGCTGTCGACATCCGGGATAACGCCGTCGAAGCCGATATGGCCCGCATCCGCGGCCTGTTGAATCGGTGACAGGGGCGGCACGTACCACACCATGGGCAGGGTACGGTATTCCGGGTGCAGTGGCAGGGCAAGTTGCCAGTCGACCGCTAGTTTGTAAACTGGGGAGCGCTGGGCGGCATCGATGACCGAATCAGCAACGCCATCGCGCCTGGCCTGGGCGATCACTTCGGGATCGTTGGGATCCAGGAAAATCTCCAGTTGCTTTTGGTAT
>QNFR01000080.1 GCA_003646405.1 Gammaproteobacteria bacterium | reverse complement strand
GGGCAAAGCGACACGAGTTTATGACCGTGGAACACCTGCTGCTGGCCCTGTTGGATAACAATGACGCTATTCGCGTGTTGAAGGCCTGTGGCGCCGATCTGGGTGCATTGCGGGCTGACTTAATAGAGTTTGTTGCCGCCACCACCCCATTAATACCCGAGGATGAAGAGGAGCGTGAAACCCAGCCGACATTGGGTTTTCAGCGGGTACTGCAGCGCGCGGTATTCCATGTGCAGTCCTCCGGCAAGCACGAGGTTAACGGTGCCAACGTACTGGTGGCGATCTTTAGTGAAGCCGAGAGCCAGGCGGTTTATTTTCTCAAAACCCAGGCCGTGGCCCGCCTGGATGTTGTCAGTTATATCACCCACGGTATTTCCAAGGTACCATCCGAGGGCGAAAACCCGGGTGAACGCCCGCTGGAGGGCGAAGCTTCAGCTGTAGAGGAGGGCGAGTCCAATCCCCTGGACAGCTACGCCACCAACCTCAATGAGGAGGCCAAAGCCGGCAATATAGACCCCTTGATCGGCCGCATGCCCGAAGTAGAGCGTGTCGCACAAATCCTGGCGCGCAGGCGCAAAAACAACCCCCTGCTGGTCGGTGAATCCGGTGTCGGCAAAACCGCCATCATTGAAGGGCTGGCCAAGCTGATTGTCGAAGGCGATGTACCCGATATGTTGAAAGACAGTGTGGTGTACTCGCTGGACCTGGGTTCCTTGCTGGCCGGAACCAAGTACCGCGGCGACTTCGAGAAACGTTTCAAAAACCTGTTGGCGGTATTAAAGAAGCGCGAGGGCGCTATCCTGTTTATCGACGAGGTACACACTATTATTGGTGCGGGTGCCGCTTCGGGTGGTGTCATGGATGCCAGCAATATGCTCAAGCCGTTACTCAGCTCCGGCAAATTGCGTTGCATCGGTTCCACTACCTTCCAGGAATATCGCGGTATCTTCGACAAGGACAAGGCGCTGAGTCGCCGCTTCCAGAAGGTCGATATACTGGAACCCTCGCCGGACGATGCCTACAAGATTCTCAAGGGGCTCAAATCGCGTTTTGAAGAGCACCACGGTCTGCGCTATACCGACAAGGCGCTGCGCGTTGCCACAGACCTTTCTGTCAAATACCTCACCGATCGCTTTTTGCCGGACAAGGCCATCGATGTGATCGATGAAGCGGGGGCCTTCCAACAGCTGCAGGCGCCCTCAAAACGCAAAAAGGTGGTGGGTGTATCGGATATCGAAGCGGTTATCGCCAAAATTGCCCGTATCCCGCCCAAATCTGTCAGCGCCAACGACAAAAGCGCCCTGGCAAAACTGGAGAGCAACCTCAAAATGGTTGTGTTCGGCCAGGACGCTGCCATTAGCAGTCTGGCAACATCTATTAAGTTAGCACGCGCGGGCCTGCGGGCCGGAGAGAAGCCCATTGGCTCCTTCCTGTTGGCCGGACCCACAGGCGTGGGTAAAACGGAAGTCACGCGGCAACTGGCAAAAATTCTTGGTGTCGAGCTGATACGCTTCGACATGTCCGAGTATATGGAGCGCCACACCGTGTCCAGACTGATAGGTGCGCCTCCGGGCTATATAGGCTTTGATCAGGGCGGTCTGCTCACCGATGCCGTCACCAAGCACCCCCATTGCATCGTGCTACTGGACGAAATCGAAAAGGCTCATCCCGACGTGTTCAATCTGTTATTACAGGTTATGGACCACGGCACGCTCACCGACAACAACGGCCGCAAGGCCGACTTCCGCAATGTCATCCTGGTAATGACCACCAATGCCGGTGCCGAGAGTATCAGTCGCCGTAGCATTGGCTTTACCCAACAGGATCACAGTTCGGATGGCATGGAAGCGGTAAACAAAATGTTTACACCGGAGTTCCGCAATCGCCTGGACAGCATTGTGCAATTTGAACCCCTGGGTGAGGATGTCATTCTCACGGTGGTCGACAAGTTCCTGGTGGAATTACAGGGACAACTGGATGAGAAGCGCGTGACACTGGATGTCGATGAAGACGCCCGGCTATGGCTGGTAGAGACCGGCTATGACCTGCACATGGGTGCGAGGCCCATGGAGAGGGCAATACAGGAGCACATCAAAAAGCCACTGGCTGAAATGGTGCTTTTTGGAGCGCTGGCAAAATCGGGTGGAACCGCGCTTGTTCGGCTGGACAAATCTGAAAGCAAGCTGACCGTGTCTGTAGAAGAGACCGAGCCCGAGTTGGAAGAGGCCTGAGCTACTCGCGGCAGTTGCTACCCCGGCTGCGCCGTGACTGGGGTTCTCCCTGCTGCCAGCAGCACAAACACCAGAGCTATTAAATAGCCAGTGAGCCCCACAATTAGAACCCCAGTGTAATCATTTGTAGTCACCAGCATAGCGGCTGATGCTGGGCCAATGCCGCCACCGGCGCCACTGGCAATGCCACCCGCTGCCACCACGGCACCACCCGGGTCCTGATCGGCCAGCACCGATTGCAGGTAGGGTAGGGTAAAAGCCCATGTCAGGCTGATCGTACAAATGGCGGTGAGGTAACCCATAAAAGTGCTAACCTGAAACAGGGCAAAGAGTGCAATTGCACCCACAAGAATCCCCGCTATTATCGGTTTTGCGTGCCCGAAACGCGCTCCCAGCCAAAAGATAGCAAACGCACCCGGCACACCGATCAGGGAATATAGGCCCAGGGCCACGCCAATATCGTCATCGGGAATTTCTGCCAATACCGCGATGCGTTCCAAATAGGCGGCGTTCGCTGTATTGCTGACTTCAAAGAAACACAGCGCGCCAAGCCCCGCCAGCGCCGGTAAAGTGAGCAGTAATCTCCACTCACTGGCGCGTATGGATACGCCTTCGGCGAGTGCCGCCTTGAGCGGTAAATATCGAATGAGAGGTATAGCCAGCAGGTAGATAAAGGCTATCAGGAGGTAGAGTTGTTCGGCATTCATGCCCGGTGCGAAAGTGGGTAGAAGATACAGGCCAACAGCCCCCAGCCCAAATTGCAGTGTCATAAAACTTCCGTAACAGCGCTCTGAGTTTTTCTCCCGGGCATAGCTGCTCATAACAGCGGCATAGCAGGCACCGCCCCCCAGTGCATTAATCGCGCGCAGGGCGTAAAAAAGGCTGAGCTGCTCGTAGCAGAAGGCACTGGCTATGTTTGTCACTACGGCAAGCGTAATGCCAACGAAAGCAAGTTTGCGCAGGGGAAGATGGTGCATAAACAGGGAGCATATAAGGGCGATCACGACCGAACCAATAGCGCTGAAGCCGGCGGTCAGTCCAGCTTCGGTGTTACTCATGCCGCCGTAATCCACCAACACCCCGGTAATTACGGGCGATAACAACAGGGGTGTAATACAGATGCAGCCCAGCACTGCGGTCCACCAAATTCGGGCGGGCGGAAAAAATACCTCGCCTGCCATCAGGTTTTGATGCCCGGCGTATGCTGTACCAGATCGCCGTATAATTCTGGCCGCCGGTCTCGAAACAGGCCCCACTCATGGCGGTAGCGCCTGATGGTGTCCAGGTCAAAGCTGTGCACCAGTATCGACTCACTGTGGTCATCGGCCCGCTGCTGCACCTCGCCGGTATGATCACAAATAAAGGAGTTGCCGTAGAAATTCATGTTCAGCTCTGGATCGCTCGTTGCCTCTTCGCGTCCGATACGATTGGATGCGACAACAGGCATGACGTTGGCCGCAGCGTGGCCCTGCATAACGCGACGCCAATGGTCCCGGGAATCCAGACCTGGCTCCCCCGGCTCAGTGCCTATTGCAGTCGGGTAAAATAGAATCTCCGCGCCCTGTAATGCCATGCTGCGTGCCGCTTCGGGAAACCATTGATCCCAGCAAATGGCCACACCGATGGTGGCATAACGGGTTCTCCAGACCTTGAACCCGGTGTCCCCCGGTGTGAAGTAGGACTTCTCCTGATAGCCAATAAAATTGGGGATGTGGGATTTGCGATAGATGCCCAGCACGCTGCCGTCAGCATCGATGATGGCAATGGAGTTAAAGTAGCACTGCCCCTCGCGCTCAAACCAGCTGACCGGGATCACCACTTCGAGATCCCGGGCCAATTTCCTCATCCGTGCGAGAAGCTTGCTTTCGTCGCGGGAACTGGCCAGATCAAGGTGTTTGCCAGCCTGCTCAATACAAAAATAGGGCGTTTCAAACAGCTCCTGTAGCAGGATAATTTGAGCCCCGCGCTGGGCCGCCTGTTCAACCATCGCGCTGGCCCGTGATATGTTCTCTTCGATGCTCCATGTGCACGCCATCTGGGTGGCTGCAACGGTTACTTGATTCATGGCTTTGCCTTCAGCGTTGATGAAACGCTATTAAAAGCCGAGCTTAAGTATTAATCAAACGCGTTGTTTTACTGTTATTGATTAGATTTGTTCATGGCTTGTGCTTCTGGACTGCTGTAGCAGCCAATCCCAGAAGCTCCTGGCTGCTGGGCGGGAGATTCGTCGCGGTTCTCCCACCAGGTACCAGGATTTGCCCGTACCGACTGTGGTCTCGAAAGGCTGTACGAGACTTCCGGAGTCAATGGCGTGCCTTGCCAGAGGCAGACTGGCAAGGGCTACTCCATGCCCGGCCAATGCACTCTCGAGCATTAGGCCTGGGTCACTGAAGTTCACCCCGGTAACGGGTGCTACTCGATTAATGCCAACGGCACTGAACCAGCTGTTCCAACCTTCCCAGCGTTCATCATGTAACAGATCCGCTTCCAGTAATTGATCCGCCTGCTGGAAATTATTGAAGTGGCTGGCGTACGCTGGCGTGCAGACAGGGCTTAAAGTCTCAGCGTAGAGCTTCTCGACGGTAAGACCGGGCCAGGCGCCATCACCGTACCAAATGGCGCAATCTGTCTCGGAGTGATCAAAATTGATGGCCTCGATGGTTGTATCAATCCAGGGGTCCAGCCCCGGGCAGACGCGCTTAAGGTCGGGCAGGCGATTCAATAGCCAGTGACTTGCCCAGGCAGGTGGGCAATTGAATACCACTGAACCGGGCTTTGTATAAAAGTCCAGGCGGTTAATACCACTGCTAAGTGTACTCAGCGTACGACTGGTGGTCTCGAGCAGGTCGGCTCCGGCATCGGTCAACTCGACCGTGCGCCCCATACGGCGAAAAACCGCCTGCCCCAGCAGCTCTTCCAAAGTACGAATTTGATGACTGACCGCTGATTGTGTCATGTACAGCTCATCTGCAGCACGGGTAAAACTCTTGAGTCGTGCGGCAGACTCAAAACCGACAAGTGCCTGCATGGAGGGTAGGCGACCAAAACGTCCTTTCATCGAAATTACTCATAGATAGGAGAAATATTACTCGTTTGAGCTAGTTTGCAAGCTAATTTAGGCTGTAGTCAACAAATCGGATTAAATATTTTCATAATTGGCTGTATCCAGCCGAGGGAACACAATCATGTCGGCTCCTTATTACATGCCCGCTGAATGGGAAAAACACGAACGATGCTGGATGGCGTGGCCCTGCCGCGAGGAAGTGTGGCCTGATATCGCCAAAGTGCGGAGTAGCTATGCAGGTGTCGCCCATGCTATCCGCGAATTCGAGCAGGTCACTATGTTGGTACCCCCACAATTAAAGGCTTCTGCCCTTAACGAACTGGGCTCTGATATCGAGATCATTGAGATGCCCATTGACGATTCCTGGGCGCGCGACAGCGGCCCGACATTTGTGGTGGACGGGCAGGGGGGGCTTAAGGGAGTCTGTTATACATTCAATGCATGGGGAGAGAAGTACCAGCCCTATGATCAGGACGCCCTGATGGCCAGGCGTATTTTGCAAACCATAGGTGTGGACTGCATCTCGTCTCCACTGGTCGCCGAGGGAGGTGGTATGTGCAGCGATGGTGAGGGTACCGTACTCACCACAGATACGTGTTTTCCCAATAAAAACCGCAACCCCGATTGGCGGCAGGTGGATATCGACGCTGAGTTGGGTCGTACCGTGGGTGCGGAGAAAGTTATCTGGTTACCCGGTGATCCAGATGATGATGAGACCGACGGTCACGTGGACGGACTCGCCACTTTCATTCGACCCGGTGTGGTCTTGCTTGAATCAACTTCCGAGCAATGTGGCCATCGCGCCGATTTCTACCGCAAAGCCCGTGAAGTCATGGAAAGCCAGCGCGATGCCAGAGGGCGAACTTTTGAGTTGATCTCGCTGCCAGAGGCTACTGATGTCGAGGCCAGGGGAGACCGGTTTTGCCGCTCCTATGTAAATTTTTACTACGCGAACGGCGCCATCATCGCACCTGCTTACGGCATCAAAATGGACGATGAGGTAAAAGAACGGTTGCAGTCTATCTTTCCCGAGCGTGTTATCAGACTGGTTGCCGTCAATCACATCGCTGAAGGGGGTGGTGGTATCCACTGCATTACCCAGCAACAGCCTGCTAGATGCCTGAGACGGCCTCTATTGCGGCAGATAACTTAGGTATAAGGGATTTGAGAGGGACCAGTACGAAGTAGCTCGTATCCCGGAGGACTAGCGTTCGCGGTAAGTAATGCGGCCCTTACTCAGATCGTACGGAGTCAGTTCAACGCGAACCTTGTCACCGGTCAGGATGCGAATATAGTGCTTGCGCATCTTGCCGGAGATATGAGCGGTCACCACGTGGTCATTTTCAAGCTTTACTCGAAAGGTGGTGTTGGGCAGGGTGTCTATCACCTCGCCTTCCATTTCAATTTGGTCTTCTTTTGCCATGCGGCAGTCATCTCAGTTAAAAATCAGGGACGCATTTTGCCTGATAAGAACCCGAGGTGTCCAGTGTAAATAAAGGGAAAATTAAACAGCGGTCCAGCAGTTATTAATGCGCAGCTCCAGAGGGCGATAGGAGGACTTATAAGACATCTTTTGGCAGTCTTTGATCCAGTAGCCCAGATAGAGGTAGTTAAGCCCCATTTTTCTGGCATTTTCCACCTGCCAGAGGAGGGTGTAGTTGCCCAGGCTGCGCTTTGCCTGGGTCGGGTCAAAAAACGTATAAATAGCCGACTGGCCATCATCCAGAAAATCGGCGACGGCTATAGCCAGCAGCGTAGCTTTGCCATCGCACTGGTCATAAAACCGGTAATAGCGTGTGCACTCCCAGGGGTTATTGAGAAAGGACTCATATTGGTCCCGCACCGGCGGATACATATCGCCATCTTTGTGGCGCAGTTCGATATACAGCTTGTATAAGTCGTAGGCGGCATCATCGGTGATATCAGCTGATTCTTCTACCACAAGATCCTGGTTTCGATTCCAGGTACGGCGCTGGCCCCGGGACATACGAAAGTCCGCAACGGGAATGCGGGAGGGAATGCAGGCATTACAGGACTCGCAGTGTGGGCGGTATATGTGCGAACCGCTACGCCGGAAGCCCAGGCTGGACAGGCTGCTGTACAGTGACCGGTCTACCGTATGTTTGGGGTCGACAAAAAGCGTTACCGCCTCCTGTTCCTCGAGGTAGCTGCAGCTATGGGGGTAGGTCGTATAGACCTTGATGTCCCTCAGGGACGCCGTCACAAAAGTTCTCCACAGGTCGATGGCACAGACCAGCACTCCGGGTCGACAGTAACATCTACAGTTTGGACAAGCAGGCGTTCGAAGTCCACCCTGCTGATATTGCGGGCACCCAGTGAATTGAGGTGATCACTTTCTACCTGACAATCGATAAACCCAAAACCCGCCTTCTTGAGCAGTTGTACCAGGGCTACCATGGCGACTTTGGAGGCGTTGGATTGCAGGCTGAACATGGATTCCCCAAAAAAAGCCCGGCCCAGGGCGACACCGTAGAGACCGCCTGTCAATTGGCCTTCGAGGTTATATACTTCTATCGAATGGGCGATACCCAGGTCGTGCAGCTGCGTATAGGCTTGCAGCATCTCATCGCCTATCCATGTGCCCGGGCCGTCTTCACGCGCCTGGGCGCAGCGGCGCACAACCGCTGAGAAGCAGGTATCAACGGACAGGCGAAACGCGTTGCGCTGCAGGGTTTTACGAAGAGAACGAGAGACGTGTAACGATTCGGGGAACAACACGGAGCGGGGATCCGGTGTCCACCACATGATCGGTTGCGGTGCCTCATACCAGGGAAAAATTCCCCGGCGGTAGGCCGCAACAAGCCTGTCACTGGACAACTCTCCACCCACTGCAATCAAACCATTGGGATAGTCCAGCGCATCGGATGACGGGGGAAAATCATCTAGTGTTGAGCGCTGAACCGTGGGCATAGCCTCTGGCTACCGCTTCAGGCCAGGTCGTCCAGGTATTTCTCAGCGTCCAGGGCTGCCATGCAACCAAAACCTGCAGAGGTGACCGCCTGCCGGTATATATGGTCGCCCACGTCACCGGCGGCAAAAACGCCCGGTGCGCTGGTAGCGGTGGCGTTGCCTTCAGTGCCACTGTGGGTTTTGATATAGCCGTCTTTCATGTCCAGTTGCCCGGCAAAGATATCGGTATTGGGCTTGTGGCCTATCGCAATAAACACGCCGGCAACGCTAACATCGGCAGTGCTGTCGTCTTTGGTTGAGGCCACCCGCATGCCGGTAACGCCGGAGTCGTCACCCAGGACTTCCTGCAGGGTATGGTCCCAGAGTATTTTCACTTTGCCCTCGACCTCGCGCGCAAACAGCTTGTCCTGCAGTATTTTTTCCGAGCGCAGGGCGTCCCGCCGGTGAACCAGTGTTACTTTGGAGGCGATATTTGACAGGTAAAGCGCCTCTTCCACAGCGGTGTTACCACCACCAATCACGGCGACTTCCTGGTTGCGGTAGAAAAAACCATCGCAGGTGGCACAGGCGCTTACGCCTTTTCCGGCAAAAGCATCCTCACTGGGCAAGCCCAGGTACTGGGCCGAGGCGCCCGTGGCAATAATCAGTGCGTCGCAGGAATAGGTGGAGCTGCCCGTTAGAATCATGGGCCTGGCTTTCAGGTCTACCGAATCGATGTGATCAAAAATAACCTGTGTATCGAAGCGCTCTGTGTGCTCCTGCATCTGCTGCATAAGCTCCGGGCCCTGCAGTTCGGCGTGCCCGCCGGGCCAGTTCTCCACCTCTGTGGTGGTTGTCAGCTGCCCCCCCTGTTGCATGCCGGTGATGACCACGGGGCTCAGATTTGCTCTGGCGGCATAGATAGAGGCCGTGTAGCCGGCAGGGCCTGAGCCCAGAATAATCAGGGGATGGTGTATGACATCGCTCATGTAGTACGTTCCTGTTAGTTGTTTTTGTCGCTGAACTTCATTGATGGGGGCGGACTATGGTAAATTAAACCATGAATTCCAGCAAAAGCTGGGAATACATTAATAAAAGCTTACAACTCTTTGAAACTAATAATAAAGTTAGGCATAATTACTTCTAACTATTACCGACATAGCGGCACTGTATCAGAAGCCCTATTGTGTCGCCAGCGAGGATGATAACGCGTGCCGGGAAGTACTGACACAGAGAATTTCATGACCCCCAGGTTGCGCGAGGGCGCTTTTATCGGGGTGAGTGCTGTCTGCGCCTACCTGTTACTCGCTTTATTCTCCTACAGCACCACCGATCCGGGTTGGTCCGCCACCGGGATGGGCAACGGTATTGACAATGCGGGGGGCATTACCGGCGCATGGCTGGCCGATGTGTTCTTTTCCCTGGTAGGTTATGCGGCCTACCTGTTCCCCCTGTTATTGGCCTATAGAGCCCTGATTATTTTACTGGAACGGCATCAGAGTAAAGGCTTCGACTGGCTGATGTTCGGTATTCGTACCCTGGGTCTTATCCTGGTGATGATTGCCGGTACAACCCTGGCGGCTATGAACGACCAGGGCAATTCTGGCTTGCCCCAGGGGGCAGGGGGCATTCTCGGGCACGCCATAGGCGATGCCTTTACCGCCGCCTTCAGCGAGGTGGGCAGCCGCCTGATTATGCTTTCGGTCTTTCTTTTTGGTATGACCATCTTTACCGACTTGAGCTGGTTGAAGTTAATGGAACGAATCGGCTTCTGGAGTATGTCGCTCGCCACCCGCAGCCGCCAGTGGCTGCAGAATTTTGTCAGCACCCGACGTGAGAAGCGCGAGCGGGACAAGGCCCAGGAGGCCCGCAAGGTTGTTATTACCCAGCATGTCGAAAAAGAAAAGAAGCGTAAACCCCCTAAAATCAAGTCTCTGAAACCAACTACGCAGAAAAGCGAGCGGGTGGAGAAGGAGCGCCAGCAGCCGTTGTTCGACGCACCGGTCAGTGGTGAGTTACCGCATTTTGACTTGCTCGACCCGGCAGAAAAAGACCACACCAAGGGGTATTCAAAGGAAGCTCTGGAAGCCATGTCCAAGCTTCTGGAACTCAAGCTGGCTGACTTTGGCATCAGTGCAGAGGTTGTTGCGGTCTATCCCGGCCCGGTGATTACCCGCTTCGAAATTCAACCCGCGCCGGGCATCAAGGTCTCGCGTATTAGCAATCTGGCCAAAGACCTGGCTCGCTCGCTGGCGGTTATCAGTGTGCGGGTCGTTGAAGTTATTCCCGGAAAATCTGTGGTCGGCATTGAGATACCCAATGAAGACCGGGAGATCGTCAACTTCAGGGATGTGCTTTCCTCCCCCACCTTCGACCAGTCCAAATCGGTTCTAACCCTGGCCCTGGGGCACGATATTTCGGGCCAACCGGTTGTCGCCGACCTGGCCAAGATGCCCCACTTACTGGTTGCCGGTACAACCGGTTCCGGTAAGTCCGTGGGGGTGAATGCCATGATACTCAGCCTGCTATACAAGGCGGGGCCGGCTGAAGTACGCTTAATTCTGGTCGATCCAAAAATGCTGGAGCTGTCGGTTTACGACGGTATTCCCCATCTCCTCACGCCGGTGATTACCGACATGAAAGATGCGGCTAACGGCCTGCGCTGGTGTGTTGCTGAGATGGAGCGGCGCTACAAGCTTATGGCGTCCCTGGGTGTGCGTAACCTGGCGGGATATAACCGCAAGGTAGCCGATGCCATCAAGGCGGGGGCACCGCTGGTAGACCCCCTGTGGAAGCCAGACCCCATTTTTGCCGAGACCGATGAAGTGCAGACGGCACCGGGTCTTGAACATCTTCCCGCCATTGTGGTGGTGATAGACGAGTTCGCCGACATGATGATGATCGTCGGCAAGAAAGTGGAAGAACTCATTGCGAGAATCGCCCAGAAGGCGCGAGCGGCGGGAATTCACCTGTTGCTTGCCACCCAGCGCCCATCGGTCGATGTCATTACCGGCCTGATCAAGGCCAATATTCCGACGCGGATAGCGTTTCAGGTATCGTCCAAAATCGATTCCCGGACCATTCTCGACCAGGGCGGTGCCGAGCAGCTGTTGGGGCACGGCGACATGCTTTACATGCCCCCGGGCAGCGGCATACCCACCAGGGTGCATGGCGCCTTCTGTTCCGACGAAGAGGTACACCGGGTAGTGGCCGACTGGAAGC
>QNFR01000079.1 GCA_003646405.1 Gammaproteobacteria bacterium | reverse complement strand
GTTGTTAATTTTACCAGGTAAAAAGATATGGGATTACTGGTCAATATCGATAACGGTAGCTCGTTCACCGACGCCTTTGCCACTTACGGTGAACGGGTGGCGCATATCAAGTCGCCGACAACACCCCACGACCTCAGTCAATGTTTTGTCGACTCGTTGAATAAACTCTCTCTGGAACTCTACGCAGAAGAGGATCTGGCGCGCCTACTGGGCGAGACCGATCACTTGCGTTACTCGACTACCTCCGGCACCAATGCCATTGTTGAGCATAAGGGTTCCCCCGTCGGCGTCATACTCGCTGCCGGCGAAGAGCAGGCCTTGTACGGCGCTGCCGACACCCTGGGCCAGACCGGGTTGTGGCAAGCCATGGTGCCAATCGCGCCGGTGACCTTGAGTGTTAGCCAGAGTGGGCTGGACGAAAGCGAGTTAATGAGTGGTTTCACTACCCTGACTACTAACGGCATATCCCGGGTTGTGGTCGCTCTGCCGACAATAGAGCAGGAAATGTTGGTCAAGGATGCGGTTCTGGAGCGCTACCCCCGGCATTTATTGGGCGCTATCCCTGTACTGTTTTCCCATGAGTTAGTGCGTGATGACAACAATGCCCGCCGCTTGTTATCAGCGGTGGTTAATTCCTATCTGCACTCGGGCATGGAGCACTTTCTTTACGGCGCCCAGCGAATCACCAAACAACACCACCTGGCCAGCCCCATGCTGATCTATCGCAATGATGGCGATTCAGCGCGGGTGGCCAAGACCACGGCGATTAAAACCTATGGTTCCGGCCCACGGGGCGGTATGGCAGGCATGGTCGCCTATACGGGCATTTATGATGCCAGTGCTATGGTGGCGATGGATATCGGCGGCACCACCACGGATATTTCCATGGTGATTGATGGCGCCCCCACAGAACTGGCCCACGGATTGGTTGGCGATGAGGAAATCCCCTCTTCCTTCGCCATGGGTGATATTGTCAGTATCGGTTACGGCGGCAGCTCCATATTCCGCGTTGCAGACAGGGCCATTGTGATTGGGCCAGAGAGTGTCGGCACCGCTCCCGGGCCGGCTTGTCTTGGCCGCGGTGGCACTGTGCCAACGATTACCGATGCCCTGCTGCTGGCGGGCATGATCGACCCGGACAATTATCTCGGTGGTGAATTGACGCTGGATAAGAGTCTCTCTGTCGCTGTTATTGAAGAGCAGATCGCCCAACCTTTGGGTCTTCCCATTGATAAGGCGATTGACGCTATGATCTGTGCCTACGAAAGTCAGCTTGCCGAGCACATGCAGGGCATTATCAGTGCTCGGGGTCTTGATATTGGCGCCAGCGATCTGCTCGCCTTTGGCGGCGGCGGTCCGATGAATGCCTGTGGTATCGCTGAAGCGGCGGGTTTCAAGCGTTTGATCATACCCGCGTACTCCTCGGTATTCAGTGCCTACGGTATTGGTTTTAGTGACCTGTCCCATCACTACCGCGTGCCGATGGCAGAGGTGCAGGAGCGCGGTGAAGAAGCGGTTGTCGAGGAAATGCGCAATCGCGCCGGGCGCGACATGTACGGCGAAGGAATTGAGGCGGGCGACTGGAGTGAGAGCCTTGAAGTTGTTGGCTCGAAACAGGGCCACCTGAGCACGCAGGCCTATGAGCCGGGCAAAATGGGTAGTTTGAGCGAAGGTTTGACGGATCGCGCCTTGCAACTGATCGCGACCCATACCTTACAGCATTTAAGCTTGAAGTCTGCGGGCGGTGTTACCGCCTCAGACGCACAAGCAATGGGCCAGGCCAGTGTTAATCTCAATGGAGAGCCGATGAGCTTGCCGGTTTATTCGTTAAATACAGCACGAGTTGGGGCTCGCGGTGTTGGCCCCGCCCTGTTTCGTGATGACTACCTGACCTGTTTGATTCGTTCCGGCTGGTCTTTTCAGGTTTCTGGCAACGGTGATTTGATTGTGGAGAAGCAGCCATGAGTGAGAATAATGCAATGACTGAATTGAGAGGAGTCACTTTCGACGGTGAAAAACTGGCGATTACCGAATATTTGTCGATCGATCTCGATAAAGAAACCTGGCACTGTCGCCGCTGTGATCAGAACCTCGGTAATGCACGGGGGCCTTACAAGGAGGCGCTCGTGGTTTACGAACGTGAGCCCAGTGATATCCACGATCCGGTGATCGATCCGGAGAAATACGCCTTCACCTATTCGCCCGACCCCGAATGGTGTCGCATCATTGAATACTACTGCCCCCGGTGTGCCACTCAAATAGAGGTCGAATATCTACCACCGGGCCATCCGCTGACGGTGGATGATCTGGTGCTGGATATCGACAGCCTTAAGGCGCGTCACGCGGGAGATCCGTCATGAGAAGAGTGAGTGTTGATATTGGTGGAACCTTTACCGATTGTTTTCTCGTCTTTGACAACAAGCGAGCGGAAGGCAAAGCCCTGACCACCCACCACAATCTTGCCTCGGGTTTTATGGCTTCCCTGGAAGATGTCTGTGGTCAGATTGGTGCCACAGTGGAAGAGGTGCTATCCACGGTGGATGCGGTGCGTTACGCCACCACTTTGGGCACCAATGCCCTGATTGAGCGCAAGGGTCCGGATGTAGGTTTGCTTACCACTTCCGGCTATGAATTCTCGGTGCCGCTAATGCGTGCCCGGGGTTACGGCGACGGTCTCAGCTCGGCTGAGCAGCAGGATTTAGCCGGCGCCGATCGCCCGGCACCCATCGTGCCGCGCTCGATGATTGAAGGGGTTGACGAACGAGTCGATTACAAAGGCGATGTGGTCTTTGATATCGATGAAGACAATGTTCGCGACGCGGTACGCCGTCTGGTTGACCGGGGCGCCCAGGCTTTTGTCGTGTCGACGATGAACTCCGTGGTTAACCCAATCAACGAAAAGAAAATTGAGCGCATTATTCTCGAGGAGTACCCCAGCCACTTGCTCGGCGCTCTTCCCATTATCCTGTCCCACCGTGTGGCCGGACGCAAGGGTGAGTATGCTCGCACCATGTCAGCCGTTCTCGACGCCTACCTGCACGATCAGATGTACCACGGCCTGGCCAGTCTCGAGAGCGTACTGCGCAAGAACAAATACCCAAAGCCGATGCTGGTGGTTCACAACAGCTGCGGCATGGCGCAGATGAGTTCGACTCACTCCCTGCAAACCATCCACTCAGGTCCGGTAGCCGGTTTAGAGGCGGCGAACAGCCTGTCGAGCCAATTTGATGAACCGAATGTGATTGCCACTGATATGGGCGGCACCAGTTTCGATATTGGCCTGGTAACCAGTGACGGGGTCAAATTCTACGATTTTAACCCGATAATTGATCGCTGGCTGATCAGTACGCCGATGAGCTATTTGCACACCCTCGGTGCTGGTGGAGGTTCCATCGCCCGATTCGACCGGGTTTGGGGTGCGGTAGAAGTGGGGCCCCAGAGTGCCGGTTCCGACCCAGGGCCGGCCTGTTATGGCCGTGGTGGCAAGTTGCCGACTACCACCGATGCCAACCTGGTACTGGGCTATCTGGACGAAAAAAATTACGCCGGTGGCAGTATCAAACTCAGCAAACGTCGCGCCGAACGCTCCATTCGTGACCATATTTGCGAGCACGCCGGGCTCAGTGTGGAAGAGGCGGCCCTGGCGATTCGCCGTAAGGTCGATGCCAATATGGCCGATGCCATCTTCAAGGAAGTGGCTGTCAAGGGTTATGATCCGCGCAATTTCACTCTCCTGTCCTACGGCGGCGGCGGGCCTCTGCACGCATGTGGTTACGCCAGTAAAATTGGCATTTCACAGATTTTGATTCCGCCTTTCAGTGCGGTCTTCTCCGCCCTCGGCGCGGGCAGTATGGACCAGTTGCACATCCACGAGCGTTCACTCTACCTGATGCTCTACGATGCCATGACACGCACGGTATTGCAGGACTTCACGGAGTTTAATGCCACTGTGGGTCAGCTTGAAGTGCTTGGCCGCGAAGACCTGCTACGCCAGGGTGTTGACCCCAAAGACATCAAATCCCGTGTAGAGCTGGATATGCGCTACGGCAACCAGTTGGCCCAGACGGCGGTGGTCAGCCCGGTTGAGCGCATCGAGTCCGACCAGGATGTAATGACCCTGCTAGACCTGTTCAGCAGCAATTATGAGCAACGCTTTGGCAAGGGCAGTGCCGCACCGGAGGCTGGTATTCGCGTCAATGTGATTCGCGTCGTCTCCTATGTCGAGCACGAGACGGTGTTGCTGGAGAATAGTAATATCAGTAGCGATGTAAACGTGACCCCCACGAGTAGTCGAGACTGCTGGTTTGACGGTACCGACGGTGCGCAGCGCACCCAGGTTTATAACGTGACCGATATTCCCGAAGGGGCATCGGTCGACGGCCCCGCCCTGGTGGAAACGCCATACACCACTTACCTGGTTTATCCCGATTGGTCGTTGACCATGGGCAAGCAGGGGTCTGCACGGTTACAACAGCACAGCGTCAACTGAGGAAGAAAGCACTATGAATAAAGTAAAAGCGCCCAGCGAACGTAGTTTGATTGAACAGTTTCTTGACGACAACGTGCTCTTTCTCGGTCCCGACCCGGAAATCATGAATGACCACTCTGTTTCTATTCCCAACGAAAAAGAACTAGCGGCCGTCGAAGCATGGAAAGACCGCGCCGATGAAATTCACCTGATTCGCAACCGTCTGCAAACCGCCTGCAACGAATCTTTCGATATGGTGGAGCAAATGGGTGCCGCCCCCGGTGCTAAATGGGGTGACTTGGTCTCTTGCATTTTCTCCTGCCAGGGGGACCTGTCTCTAGCCAGTGCCGGCGGCATGCTGCTATTTTCGGTGTTGGCGCAACACCCGCAGAAATTTATTCTGAAGTACTGGAAAGATGATCCAACAGTCGGCGTACGTGAGGGTGATATCTTCATGCACAATGACGCCCGCTACGGCAATATTCACAATAGTGACCAGAGTCTGTCGATTCCGGTATTCCATGATGGGGAGATCGTCTGCATCGTAGGCACCATTGTCCACGAGGGCGAGAACGGCGCCTGTGAGCCGGGCGGGATGCCCGGTGGCGCCGAGAGCCGCTATGATGAAGGCTTGAAAATGTCGCCGCTGAAAGTGGGAGAGAATTTTGAGTTCCGCAAAGATCTGCTCACCTTTCTGCAAAACTCCGTGCGCGAACCGAAATTGCAGTTGGAGGGTATGAAGTCCAAGTTGCACGCTTGCGTGCGTATCAAGAAGCGTGTTGAGGAAATAATTCGCGACTACGGTGTCGACGCTTTCTTAGCGACGGTTCGCGGCACGCTCACCGATACTGAAGCGGAAGTGCGGCGTCGCTTGCGAACCTGGCCCGATGGCAAAGTCAAGACCAATGTTTTTGGCGACAGCACTCTACGTGAAAATGTGCTGTTCAAGATTCGCTGTGAGGTAATCAAGCGCGATGATGAGTTGATTGTCGATCTGCGGGGCTCCACACCGGCGTTTTTAAACCGCGCCAATAACACCGTGCTGGCCTCGATGAAGGGCATGCTGGCCCAGTTATTCCTGATGTTTGTCTGGCCCGACTTGCCGCGCAACCAGGCGGTTTTCGCGCCTATTAGCCTACTCACCGATCCTGGCTCGGCCCTCAACTGTCCACCGGAAGCACCCAACGCCCAAAGCATGATGACTTTCTTCCCGGCCTTTACGGCAGTGCAGAGTGCGGTTCCGAAACTACTGTTTGCCGCCGGATTTCGCTCAACAGACATTATCTCCTGCTGGTATAACATGATTACCACCTTCGTCTACGGTGGCGTTAATCAGCACCAAGAGTTTGTTGGCAATGTCTGTGCCGATCTCAACGGCATGGGTGGTGCGGCGCGGGCAACCCGCGATGGTGAACACGCCGTTGCACCGATCTTTTCCTCAATGGCGGATATTGGCGAGCAAGAGCTGATCGAAGAAGAAGTCCCGATGATGAAACTGGTGCCGCACAAGATTATGATCGATAACTGTGGCTTTGGTAAGTATCGCGGCGGCCAGGGCTATCAGCAAATCGCTACTCATAAAGATACCCAGTCCTGGGGCTATATGGTCAATACCCTGGGCGCGAAATTTCCCACCGCCTACGGCATTTTTGGTGGCTATGCACCGGGTTGCTACCCGCTGTGCAAGGTCAAGGGGGTCAATGTCTTTGATGTGATGAAAGATAATCGCGAACTGATGCGTTTCACCATTGAAGATATTATGAACGAACAGCCTTTCCCCGGTGCCACCTACAGTACTCATCATGCGGGTCTGCAGTTTGAACTGGCCGAACAGGGTGAATTGTACATGATCACCCAGGGCGGTGGCGGTGGTTACGGTGATGTACTGGAGCGCGATCCGGCCGATATCGTCAAAGACTGGGGCGATGGCAATATCTCTAAACGCACCATTGAAAAAATTTACCACGTGATAATGGACTACGGTACCGGAGCCATCGACCAGGAAGGCACCGATCAAGCCCGCGCCGCTGAGCGCAGGGCCCGCCTGGCACGGGCCAGGCCCTTCAAGGAGTTTGCCGCCGAGTGGACCAGGGCGAAACCACCACAAAACCTGCCCTACTACGGTAGCTGGGATGATCCCACCGTTCTGCACCTGGGTAGCCCCGACAAGACCTGCCCGGCCGATGCCATAGAGCCAGTGATCATGCCCGATCCAAAAGATGTTGAAATCACCGCCCTCAGGGCTGAATTGTCGGCATTGAAAGGCGAAGCCTGAGGTGGCAGGCCTGGTCAAAACCTGGTTAGCAGGCGAGTCGCAGTTGCTGCGCTGGCTCGCCTTTGAAGACTATGCGCGGGAGGTCTTTGCCAACAATCACCCGGCCTGGCACAGCGAACCGATGCGCTATGCGGCAGGTTTAGCCGATGCCAATAAAGTGCTCGGCTCACAGGTGGTAGCCTTTGACTTCGGCGCGGTATTTGCCACTCACTCCGGTCTGGCGGCAGACAGTGAGGGGGTGGATCGGATTACAGCCCTGCTTAATGACACTACGCTCAATGCTTTTTGTGGCGATGCGATTGCGGCAATGGCCCACCAATTGAGCGACAAGGTCGATGTGGTACTGCAACTACCCTCACCGTCAGCCCTGCTGGTGATGCTTGGTGAGGATGTCGACAATATTGATTTTGACCTGCTCGATGATGCGGTGACCGTGCTGGCTGATTTACTGCGTGATTTTGCACAATTACCAGTAGCGGGCCTGGTGTTGGCTTTCTCTGATAATGGCGTGGATGCCGGCGATGAAAGTGAGGCCTGTGAAGTCTTGCAGGGCCTTGCCGCACATTACGACTGGGTATTCGCTCTGCGCCTGGAAAGTGACGATCTGACCGAGGTCCTCTGTGAACTGGCGGCGGATATCCGCTTAATTCCAACCCTGGAGATAGCCCAACTGAGTGCGCGGGAGAATTTAACAGGTGGCGGTCTAAACACCGCTTTCTGGAGTGGCGATGCCCTGTCGTCCATCTCAAGGGCCTGCCTTTACGGTGATGTGCCTGCGAACCTGGATCCCAGGCTTATCATTGAGCGAGTAGCCAGCCTGGCTTAAAATTGGCGAAAACTTTTCGCACTTATTAATGCGAGGCCACATTATGCACAATACCAGCCAATCTTCCCAGTTTATGTTTCGTAACGCTCTGTGGCGGTACGCCAGTAAAACAGCCGTGGTAATCGGCGACCGCGCTTATACCTATAGAGAGCTCGATGAGCTTTCCAGCCACCTCGCCGCGCACCTCGCAGACAATGGCGTGGTGAAACAGGACAAGGTGGCGATTTTGCTGCGCAACTGCATTGAATATGTCATTACCGACCTGGCGATTATCAAACTCGGTGCGGTCAAGGTGCCCTTGAACGAAATGCTGAGCATGAGCGATGTGTCCTATATGGTAGGGCACTCCGGCGCCAAAGCGATGGTGGTGCACAGCTCCTTGACCGACAAGCTGAATGACGCCGAGCTGGCTGGCTCCGGGCTTGCCCACCGTCTTGAAGTGGATGATCTTGGCGATGGTGTCAAAGCCACTCATAGCGACTGGGGTGACTTGTTTACAGGTGATCTTCACAGCTTTGAATGGCGGGAAGTTGTGCCGCACGATACCGCATTGATACTTTACACCGGTGGCACCACAGGTCGACCCAAAGGCGTGATGCACAGCCATGGTGCAATGATGATTAATAACCTGACCCATATCGTCCACGGTGAAATTGCCGAGGACGAAAAGCTGTTATTGATCAGCCCGTTACCTCATGCGGCCGGTTTCTTTTTGCAGACCGCTTTGCTACATGGCGCGATGGTCTATGTACAGAACAAGTTTGACCCGGAGACGGCGCTCGAAACGATCAGTAAAAGCGGCATCACCTGGACTTTCATGGTGCCGACCATGATTTATCGGGTGCTCGATGCCTACGATTCGAATCAGCACAATATTGCATCCCTGCGGACTTTGATCTACGGGGCTGCGCCAATTACCAAGGTGCGTTTGCGCGAGGTGCTCGATAAATTCGGGCCGGTTTTATTGCAGATTTTTGGACAAACCGAGGTGCCAAACTTTGCCACCAAGCTATCCAAGGCTGATCATTTCAATGATAAATTTCTCGGTTCCTGCGGCCAGCCAGTTATTACCTGCGATGTGCGTATTGGCGATGACAATGGCGAGAGCCTGCCCTTTGGCGAAGTAGGTGAAATCATGACGCGCTCGCCCTACACCCTCGATTGTTATTACAACGCACCCGATAAAACAGCCGAGGTTTACGCTGGCCAGTGGGTTAAAACGGGCGATGTCGGTTATCAGCTCGATACCGGACATGTGTTTATCGTCGATCGTTCCAAGGACATGATTATCTCCGGCGGCATGAATGTGTACTCATCAGAAGTCGAAAATGTGGTGCAGGAATTTCCCGGTGTGCGGCAGGTTATGGTGATAGGCACTCCACATGAAGACTGGGGTGAGGCGGTGTGTGCGGCGGTGGTACCGACGGATAAAGGGTTGGATGAAAAAGCCTTAATCGCGTTTTGCAAAGAAAAACTCGCGGCCTATAAAGTGCCGAAGACAATAGAAATCGTCGAGGAAATCCCACTCACCGCTTATGGCAAGCCAGACAAGAAAGCCCTGCGTGTGAAGTACTGGGGAGATCAAACCCGCCAGGTGAATTAATGGTAACTTTATACAGTTCGGGGGTGTGTTGGTGATTCCCATTACCGTGATTACCGGATTTTTGGGCAGCGGTAAAACCACGCTGATTTCCCGCTTGTTGCAAAGTCCGGACCTTGCGGACACGGCAGTGATTGTCAACGAGTTTGGCGAGACCGACCTCGACCACACGCTTATCGCCGCCAGCAGTGAAAATATCCTCCAGCTGATGAATGGTTGCATTTGTTGCACGATTCGTGAAGATCTCGCCCTTGAGCTGCGTAATCTTTTTCACCTGCGTATACTGGGCGATGTGCCTCGCTTTAATCGAGTACTGATAGAAACCACTGGCCTGGCTGACCCGGTGCCCATTGTGCACACTTTGATGGCCAATACCGAGTTGCGCAAGGTCTACCGTATGCAGGCGGTGGTGACTCTCATCGATGCTGTAGCGGGTGCGAGGACCCTTGCCGATCAGGCGGTCTCCCGTCGGCAAGTGGCGCTGGCCGATGAGTTGTTGATCGCCAAATCTGATCTTGTCGATGAGCAGGATATTGTAAATCTGAGAGCGTTGGTTGGTGCTATCAACCCCTCGGCAAAGATACGTAATAGCCGCGATCTCAGCGCATCCGAGTTGCTTTGCGCCCTCAGCTCAGACAATCATTACCCTCTTAAGGGTAAGTCCGATAACCTGCAACAATGGCCAGGAGCGGGGCATAGTTCAGGCCACGGTTCCTCTATTGCGACCTTTACCCTGTATTATGAGCAGGCCATGCGTCTGGCCGATGTGATACTTTTCTTTCAGGAACTGGTGAATTACCAGCCTGACAAGTTGTTGCGGGTAAAAGGCCTGGTAGCTGTGGAGGGCAGGTTGGCTACGCCGGCCGTGGTGCACTGTATACGCGACAAGGTCTATCCCCTGCTATGGCTCGATCATTGGCCGGGGACCGAGGCAACAACCCAGCTGGTATTTATTACCGACGGGATTGAGAAAATGGAAATCGAGAAGATATTACATCGTGTTTGCAGCCAGTAAACGACAACGTGAATTCAATTCGCAAGTGCGGTCGCCTCGCGCACGGTTTGCTGCGGATGCGTTACGACAACTGCTGTCTATCGCGATAACCGGTCGCCCCGGTTGCGACGCATCAGGGCGCCAGATAAAAACCTGGATCGCCCGGACCTCGGACTGGGCTGGAACGGGCGGCCAGGGCCAACGGGTTTTCCTCGCACGCCGGGGTTCCTGAAAGAAAATTTCTCCCTATACCCCCTTTATTTTTTCTTGTATCTATACTTACACCTGAAGTGTTGGCTATAGTTGAGCGTCGGCACCACACTGACAAGGACGCAGACCATGGAAAACCTGGATATAGAAGCCCTGATCAATACCTATATGATCCCCTGGGGTATAAAAATTGTACTGGCGTTGGTGATATTTTATATCGGGCGCTGGGTGGTTGGAATCATTGTGGGCGTTATACAGAAAATTCTGCGCGGCCGCGATATGGACGATATCCTGGTGAGCTTCCTCAGCGCCATTTTGCGCTGGCTGCTGTTGTTGTTCGTCGTCATCGCCGCACTGAGCCAGTTAGGCATCAATACCACCTCCCTGGTTGCCCTCCTGGGCGCGGCGGGCCTGGCCATCGGATTGTCCCTGCAGAGTTCCCTGTCGAATTTTGCATCCGGCGTCATGCTGATCATCTTCCGCCCCTTTACCAAAGGCGATTTTGTCGAGGCGGGCGGCGCCACCGGGGTGATCGACAATATCAGCATTTTCACCACCACCATGACCACACCGGACAACAAAGAAATCATCGTTCCCAATGGCGCTATCCTTAGTAACAACATTATTAACTACTCCGCCCGCGACACCCGCCGCGTGGACATGGTGTTCGGCATTTCCTACGACGACGATATCCGCAAGGCCAAGCAATTGCTGCAGGAGATCATCGCCGCTGACGATCGTGTACTGTCCGACCCGGCGCCGGTGATCGCCCTGGGCGAACTGGCGGACTCCAGCGTCAATTTCCTGGTGCGCCCCTGGGCAAAGTCGGAGGATTATTGGGACCTGTTATGGGACACCACTGAAGCGGTAAAACTCAAGTTCGACGCAGCGGGCATCAGCATTCCCTACCCGCAGATGGACGTGCATTTAGACAAGGGCGAATAGTCGGTGCTTCGATTAGTGTCGAGCATGTACTTGCGCATCAGAAGCTTTCGCGCGACTGCTCAGCCGGCTGATACGCGCACTCACACTGAGACTGGATAGCAGCCAGCGGTTTTGGTCAGTACCTCTCAATCGGCACTGGCACTGGCAGTGGGGTTGTTTTTATACATATCCCGACGTTGTGTGTTGTAATCATTGCCGGTCTTTCGGGTATCCCGCTGACTGTTCCATGTCTTTGAAGAGCCACTCCGGGCGGAGCGACTTCCGGAATCCAGGTTCGTTGAACTGACACGAACTTCCTCTCGGGAAATCGCTTTGTCACAGGCCTTATCGGTAAAACTTGTCTTACCGGTCTGTGGATCCACACACATATAGACCCGCGCCGCCGCCAGTTGCGGAACAAGCAATAACACCAACAGTAGAATTTTCATACTCCCATGTCCTCAATTTTTGGGTGCCACCTTACAGTTACAAACCAGCTTAAAGTGTCCAGGTACAGCAAATCTACAAAAAAGTGGACTTTTCTACAGATAATCCCGTAAATGTCGCAGCGAATGAACCCAGGAGTTGCATAAAAAGTGATTCTACCGCTGGGAATACAACGCCCACAATGCTTTACAGCTC
>QNFR01000078.1 GCA_003646405.1 Gammaproteobacteria bacterium | reverse complement strand
TCACGCTGCTTCTCGTTCATGTACTCTTCGCCCCGCTTGGGTTTGTAGGGCTCGAAGTTTTTGAACTCAGCGGTGGCTGCTTTTTTGGCTGCTCGAGGCATGGCTATTTTCCCATACTACTAATACTACTACTAAGGTAACTCGACAATATTCACAGTTCTTTGGCCGGGGCCATAAGGGCGGCCCAAATCCAAGGGCGCAGAAACTACCAGATTACCTGCGGCCATGCCACTCTTTCCTCACAGTTTTTATCGATGGTTAACACCTCTCTACCGGCTCTTGTTAGAATAATGTATTCCATGCGACGAGGGCGTGTCTGTGACAGATTCATACAAACCCAGGGGTTTTGCCCAACGGGTGGACGAAATTGAGCCATTTCGCGTGGTGGAGGTACTGGCCCGCGCCACGGAGTTGGCCGCAGCCGGTCGTGATATCGTGCATATGGCCGCCGGTGAGCCGGATTTTCCCACCGCTGCGCCCATAGTGGAGGCGGGGCGGGCGGCGCTGGCCCGGGGGGCAACTTATTATTCACAGGCGGCCGGAATCCCCGAATTGCGCGAAGCGTTGTCGTGCTTTTACGCCGATGAATACGGCCTGGATATCGCTCCCTCGCGCATTATGGTGACGCCCGGTGCTTCGGGCGCGCTGCTGCTTGTTGCTGCGCTGTTGGTGAATCCTGGTGACGGGCTGCTGCTGACCGATCCTGGCTACCCCTGCAATCGTCATTTCCTGCGCCTGGTGGAGGGCCGCGGACAGCTGGTGCCGGTGGGGGCCGCCGACAACTATCAGTTGAGCGCCGAGCTGGTGGCCGCCAACTGGCAGGCCAATACCATTGGTGCCATGGTGGCGTCTCCGGCCAACCCCACCGGTACAGCGCTGTCCCGGGAGGAGCTGGCCGCTCTGTCACGTGAGGTGAGGTCTCGTAACGGTTATTTGCTGGTGGATGAGATTTATCACGGTCTGGGCTATGACGCGCCCACGCCCTCCGTGCTGGAGGTCGATCCGGACGCTTTTGTTATCAACAGTTTCTCCAAGTACTTCGGCATGACCGGTTGGCGCCTGGGCTGGTTGGTGGCGCCCGAGGCGGCGGTAACCGAGATGGAAAAACTGGCCCAAAACCTATTCATATCCATGTCCACCATGGCGCAGTACGCGGCACTCGCGGGGTTTGAGCCAGCCACCCGCGAGATTCTCGAGCAGCGGCGGGACCTCTTCCGTCAGCGCCGGGATTATCTGCTGCCGGCGGTACAGGAGCTGGGCTTCACCGTGCCCTGCAAGCCGCAGGGAGCGTTCTACATCTACGCCGATGCCAGTCGTTTCACCTCAGACAGTCAGAAGTTCTGCATGCAATTGCTGGAAGAGCATGGTGTAGCCCTGACTCCGGGAGTGGATTTTGGCCACCATCGGGCCAATGAGCACCTGCGCTTCTCGTATACAACCAGTATGGATCGGCTGGAACTGGCGGTGGCGCGTTTGGCCAGGGTGCTGGCCTGAGGGGCGAGCATTACTAGCCCGCGGGGAATTGATTGGTCGCAGGCTTTGCCGTTTTTCGCCGGACCCTCCCGTGGCTCTCTAAATGGAGTAATGGACTTTGACACACGAACTGACTGTGCGGCAATTGACCGGACTGGATGATTCTCATCTGGTGACCCTGCCCGGTGGTCATCGCCTGCAAGATGAAGTGGCGCAGGCCTTTACGGCATTACAGTTGGATGCCCGCAAGGTGGGGTTCGAACTGGCGATCGCCAGTAGTTTTCGTAGTTTCACCCGGCAGCTGGCGATCTGGAACGGCAAGGCCAATGGCGCGCGACCGGTGCACGATGATCGGGGACGTGTTGTCGAAATGGCGGCACTGCCACCGCTCGAGCAGCTTTACGCCATTTTGCGCTACTCGGCAATACCCGGCGCGTCTCGTCATCATTGGGGTACCGACCTTGATATCTACGATGCGGCGGCAGTGGCGCCGGATTATGTCTTGCAGTTATCGCCACAGGAAGTGGCCGGCGGTGGCGTGTTCGACCCCCTGCACTGTTGGTTGGATGAGATTATCACCGCCGGCAAGTCCCGGGGCTTTTATCGGCCCTACGCCCGGGATCACGGCGGGGTGGCGCCGGAGCGCTGGCATTTGAGTTACGCGCCACTGTCGACAGGCTGTTGCGAGCAACTGACCGGTGAGCTGCTGCAATCGTGCTGGGACTGCGAAATGGCCACAGAAGCACTACTGCTGCGCCATGAGATCGAGGACCAGTTGCCCTATATTATGCAGCGCTACGTTAGCGTGGCTGGCGACGGGTGCATGCGGGGGTAAGTAACTGCACAGTGGGGGGGTGCGCAGCGGCGTGACAGGGTCAGGCCGCAGGGCACTACATTATGTCTAGCCTTTCGACTTGTTGAGCAGGTGCCCGAAGTGGTTCTGGTAATCCACTTCGGCAGCCGCGATGACCTTCAGCGCCTCCTCACGACCGTAGACAAAGTCGACTTTGACATCGACCTTCTTGCCCGGAACCATTTTGTAGGTGGAGAAATAGTGCTGCAGGCGCTCGGTTTTGATCGGCGGCAGGTCGGCGATGTCCTGTACGTCACCCCAGATGTTGTCACCGTCCAGCACCGCCACGATCTTGTCGTCTGCCTCGCCACCGTCGATCATCTGGATGCCGCCCACTACACGCGCCTTCAGTATGATGTCGGCACGGGTGATATGACGTTCGGAAAACACACAAATATCCAGAGGGTCGCCATCTGCCACGTCGACACCCGGGCAACGTTTGGCGACCTCTTCGGCACAGTAAGTGCGCGGAATAAAACCGTAGAGTGCGGGCGGGCTGGAAGTGGTGCGCTGGGGGCGGTCAACCATGAGGAAGCCCGAACCCTTGTCCAGCTCATACTTGACCACGTCATCCGGTGTCATCTCGACATAGACCTGAACGATGTCTTGTGGCGTGTCGTCCGCACGTGTGTGCAGGCCGTGCCAGGGGTGGCGCCGCCAGCGGTTGAAATCGGCATCATTGTACATATGAAAACTCTCGGTTTGCTGCATTATCGCTTCAATAAGAAGGCGCGCATTGTACAGAAAGCAGCCGACAAAATCTTGCCAATTTTAGTCCCGGGGCGTCATCAGACCTTGAATCTGGCTTTCAGCTTCCTGGGTACGGGCATATTTTTCAGCCGCACGTATTGCGGCATGCCTTTGCGATACTGCGGGTAGGCCTCCCCGACAATAAGCGGTGCCAGGTAGTCGCGGGCTTCTGCAGTGATATTGAAACCATCGCGGGTGATGTAATTGCGTGGCATTTTCTTCTCGCGGTTGGCCACGTCCTGCAATGGCGCCTCGCCGATAGACCAGCTATAGCGCTTACCCTTACCGCGCACGATACAGGGCATAACGGCATTGTCGCCGCGCAGGGCGAACTCGACCGCCGCTTGTCCCAGGGCGTAGGCCTGGTCTACGTCGGTTTGTGAGGCGATATGCCGTGCGGAGCGCTGCAGGTAATCCGCCACTGCCCAGTGGTATTTGTGGCCCAGCTCCGATTTGATCATTTGTGCCAGGTTGGGCGCCAGGCCGCCCAATTGGCTGTGGCCGAAGGCATCCTTGAGCCCGGATTCGGCCAGGAACGTACCGTCCTTGTACTGGGTGCCCTCCGAGGCGACAATCACACAGTAGCCGTGGCGTTTCACGGTGCGCTTGACCCTGGCCAGGAACTTCTCACGATTGAAGGCGATTTCCGGGAACAGGATGATGTGCGGGGCATCCCCCTCCCGTTCCGCGGCCAGGCCGGCGGCTGCGGCGATCCAGCCCGCGTGGCGTCCCATCACCTCCAGGATGAACACCTTGGTGGAGGTCTCGCACATGGAGGCGACATCCAGGGCGGCCTCCCGGGTTGAGATGGCGACGTACTTGGCTACCGAGCCGAAACCGGGGCAGTTGTCAGTCAGGGGCAGGTCGTTATCGATGGTTTTGGGTATATGGATGGCCTGTAAAGGGTAGCTCATGGATTCGCTCAGCTGCGATACTTTAAGACAGGTGTCGGCGGAATCGCCGCCACCGTTGTAAAAGAAATAGCCAATATTGTGTGCCTTGAATACCTCGATCAGACGTTGGTATTCAGCCGGGTTTTGTTCCACGCTTTGCAACTTGTGGCGGCAGGACCCAAACGCGCCGGCGGGCGTGGACAGCAGCCCGGCAATGGCGGCTTTGCTCTCTTTGCTGGTATCAATCAGGTCTTCGCGCAGGGCGCCGATAATGCCGTTGCGCCCGGCATAGACTTTGCCGATTTGGGCGCGGTGTTTTCTGGCGGTTTCGATGACGCCACAGGCAGAGGCGTTAATCACGGCGGTAACGCCGCCGGACTGGGCGTAGAAGGCATTTTTTCTTGGCATGTGGGGCGTATTCCTGGCTTGGAGCAGTGTTATTTGCGGCCTGCGGCGCCGTCGGTGGACCGCAAAGATTCTGAAGTTTGTAAACAGAGTCAAATATCATACGTGAATTGGCGCCGCTTGTGGACTGATCAGGCGGTTTTACCGTATCCAATGGACTGCATGCTACTATGCGCGCTGCATTTGAGGAGCTGTTGTTGAAAGGTCATGTAGGTTGAAAGGTCATATTCATATTCTGGGTATCTGCGGTACCTTTATGGGAGGTGTCGCCCTGCTGGCCAGGGAACTGGGTTTTCGGGTGACCGGATCCGATGCCAGTGTCTACCCCCCCATGAGTACCCAGTTGCGCGCTGCCGGTATTGATCTGATGGAGGGCTATTTGCCCGAACACCTGCAGCAGCGGCCGGACTGCGTGGTCGTTGGCAACGCCATGACGCGTGGTAATCCCGCAGTGGAGTACATGCTCAATACCGGCCTGCCTTATACCTCGGGGCCCCAGTGGTTGGCGGAGCACCTGTTGCGAGATAAATGGGTGTTGGCGGTATCGGGTACCCATGGCAAAACCACGACCAGCAGCCTACTGGCCTGGATTTTAGAGTATGCGGGTATGGCGCCGGGTTTCCTGATAGGCGGTGTGCCGGCCAATTTCGGTTTGTCGGCGCGGTGCGGGGGCTCCGATTTTTTTGTGGTGGAGGCGGACGAATACGATACCGCTTTTTTCGACAAGCGCTCCAAATTCGTGCACTACCGTCCGCGCACCCTGACAATCAACAATCTGGAATTTGATCACGCCGATATTTTTGACGACCTGGCGGCCATTCGAAGACAGTTCCACCATCTGGTACGCTGTGTGCCCGGGGAGGGGCTTATTGTGCACCGTCACGGTGTGCCGGCTATTGACCAGACCCTGGCCATGGGCTGCTGGACACCGACAACCTCCTTCGGTATCGGCCTGGAATGCGGCGCCAGCTGGCGCGCCGAACTGGTGACGCCGGATGGTTCCCGGTTCCGTTTGCACCGCAGCGGTAAAAAACCCTTAGCGGATGAAGAACCCATCGATGTCAGTTGGAATCACTATGGCCGGCACAATGTGGAAAACGCCCTCACCGCCATGGCCGCGGCGCGCCATGTGGGGGTGACACCGGATGTGGCTGCCCGTGCCCTGGCAGAATTTGGCGGGGTCAAACGCCGACTGGAATTGCTCGGTACGGTACGAAATGTGGCCGTGTACGACGACTTTGCCCACCACCCCACGGCCATCGCCACCACGCTGCAGGGTTTGCGGGCCCGTGCCGGCGGCGGGCGCTTGATCGCCCTGGTGGAGCCGCGCTCCAATACCATGCGTATAGGCGAGCACCGGGAACAGCTGGTGGCGGCCACCGTGGATGCCGACAGGGTCTACTGGTTTCAGCCACCGGGTATGGACTGGTCGCTGGATGCTGTTGTGGCGCAAAGCCCGGTACCGGCGGTATTGGCCGGGGATATAGACGAGTTAGTGAGTCAGGTGGCAGCACAAGCCTGCGCAGGTGACCAGGTAGTTATTATGAGCAACGGCAATTTTGGCGGTATCCACCAGAAATTACTGGCACAACTTGAGAGTAGCGAATCGTCATGATTGATATGTTGGCCGCCGCTTATGATTGGCTGGTCCTGCGCCGACCCTGGTTGGCCCTGTTTCTGGTCGCGCTGCTGGTAGGTGGTTTTGCCACCCAACTGGATAAGATAAAACTGGATGCGTCCGCTGATTCACTGCTGTTACAGGGCGACCCTTCGCTGGAACTTTATCGCCAGGTCGTCGATGAATTCTCCTCTGAAGACTTTGTGCTGATTACCTGGCAGCCCCACGCACCCCTGCTTTCTCCCGAATCTCTGCAGCCCCTGCGCCGGTTGGCGGATGAGTTGCGTGCGTTGGACGGTGTATCGTCGGTGGTCACGGTGCTGGATGTGCCACTGCTGGAGAGCCCACCGGTGACGCTGTCCGATATCACCTCCAAGGACCCGTTGCCCAGCCTGGATCAGCCCGGTCTCGATCTCGACCTCGACCTGGTATTACAGGAACTGACTACCAGTCCTATATACGCTGACCTGTTGGTCAGTCGTGGCGGGCTGGTCAGTGCCATCCAGATCAACCTCAAGTACGATGAGTTCTACTACGACCTGTTGGGTACGCGCGAGTCCCTGCGCATCAAGCGCAACCGCGAGGGCCTGTCTGTGGACGAGCAGCGCGAGCTAAGCGAAGTGGAGGCTGCTTTCAAGGCGCACAGCGCAGTGGCACTGGAGCGCGATAGCCTGTTGGTGGAGCATGTGCGTGTGATAGCGGCGCGCTACACGGACCACGCCAAGTTGTTCGTGGGAGGCGTACCCATGATCGCTGCGGATATGGTAAGTTTTGTGCGCAGTGATCTGGTCGTATTCGGCAGCGCCATCCTGGGTATTATGCTGCTGGCACTGGCGATTATTTTCCGTCGGGGGCGATGGGTGGCAATCCCGTTGGTAACCTGCGGCGCGACGACTGTGATCATGCTGGGCATGCTCGGAGCCCTGGACTGGCGCATGACTGTGATCTCCTCCAATTTTGTGGCGGTGTTGCTCATTATTACCCTGGCCATCACCATCCACCTGATCGTGCGTTACCGGGAACTGCACGCGGTGGAACCCGACGGGGACTTGCACGAACGCGTGCTGCTTACCATGCAACTGATGGCTATTCCATGCATCTACACCGGGATTACCACCATTGTTGCTTTTATCTCCCTGGTGGTATCGGGGCTACAGCCGGTGATTGATTTTGGCTGGATGATGACCGCCGGCATTGTGGTGGCCATGTTGATGGCTTTTATACTGGTGCCTTGTCTGATGTTGGTGTGGCCCAAGGGCAGACCCCATCACCATACTGGTAGCGACCCGGTACTCACCGCGCATTTTTCACGGCTGGCGGATCACCATGGTCGCGCCATTCTTCTGGTGAGTGCTCTGCTGGTAATTCTCACCGCCGTGGGTATCAGTCGCCTGGAAGTAGAGAACCGCTTTATTGACTACTTTCGCGAATCGACGGAAATCTACCAGGGTATGGAATTGTTGGACTCCCAACTGGGCGGCACTATTCCATTGGACATCGTTCTCACACCACCGGACCTGGATGCACCACTGCCGGGGCTGGCGAGTGTGGTCCCTGCCGTCGATGCGTTGCCGGTGGCAGATGACGACTCGTTTGCACAAGACAGTGAGTCGTTTATAGCTCCCGCAGAGCCGGTGGACGATCTTGCCGGCGATGACTGGGATGATGAGTTTGACAGCGATGTCGATGAATTCGCCGGCACAGAGGAGGCGTTTGTTCCCAGTTACTGGTTCAGCCTGGAAGGGATGCGCGAACTCGATGCGGTGCACGACTATATCGATTCGCTGCCGGAGACCGGCAAGGTATTGTCCCTGTCCACTGTCTTTGCCGTGGTCAAGGGCCTGCTGGGTGATGACATTGGTGGTGTCGAACTGGCCATTGTGCAGAAGAGCCTGCCTGAGGATATGAAGCGCCTGATGCTGGATCCCTATTTTTCTGCGGGCACGCAGCAGGCCCGCCTTACGGTCCGGGTAAAGGAAACCAGCAAGGAATTGCGCCGCGCTGAGCTGCTGCGCACCGTGCATGCGCAGTTGGTGGGCCCCCTGGGCTTCGAACCGGAGCAGGTACAGCTCACCGGTATGCTGGTGTTGTACAACAATGTACTGCAAAGCCTGTACCGCTCACAGATTCTTACCCTGGGTGTGGTATTCCTGGCCATCCTGTTTATGTTCCTGGTGTTATTCAGGTCACTTTCGTTAGCCCTGATCACGCTGGCGCCCAATTTGCTGGCGGCGGGCATGGTGCTGGGGGTAATGGGGTTGACGGGAATCCCGCTGGATATCATGACCATCACCATCGCCTCTATCGTGGTGGGTATTGGGGTGGATGACTGCATCCACTATGTGCACCGGTATCTGCGGGAATTCCCTGTGGACCGGGACTATCGCGCCACTATGTATCGCTGCCACAACAGCATCGGGCGCGCCATGTACTACACTACGGTCACTATCGTGATCGGCTTTTCCACGCTGGTCCTGTCCAATTTCACGCCCAGTGTCCACTTTGGCGTGCTCACAGTATTGGCCATGGTGGCAGCGGTATTGGGAGCGCTACTGTTACTGCCGCGCCTGATAATCCTGTTCAAACCACTGGGTCCGGAGGGGATCAGTGAGTGAGCTGCCACTGTTTCCCCTGTCCAGTGTATTGCTGCCCTTTGGTCGGTTGCCGTTGCAGATTTTCGAACCGCGCTACTTGGACCTGGTGCGCGATTGCATGAAATCCGGCGGCGATTTCGGGGTGATATGGATTCGCCGTGGGGCAGAGGTTGCGCAGCGCGGTCGCGCCGCGCCGGAGCTGGGGGACTACGGTACCTGTGCCCGCATCGCGGACTGGGACCAGCTGCCCAATGGCCTGCTCGGGATTACTATAGAGGGGGCGGGGCGATTTGAATTGTACCAGACGCAAATCCGCGCCAACGGCCTGGTGGTGGGGGAAGTTGAGCGGCGGGATGCGCCTGCGCCGACCCCGGTAGAGGGCTCCTGGCAGTCACTGGTGGATGTGCTGCGCAGCCTGGAAACACACCCCCATGTGCAGCGCATGAACCTGCAGTTGGACTACAATAACGCCTGGCAGGTGGTGTATACGCTGATTCAGCTGCTGCCGCTGGAAGAGTCGTTGAAATACGAATTGTTGGAAATCGATGCTATTGATTGCCTGGTGCACGAGCTGGATCTTGTGCTAAACCGGATCAGCGGTGACGACCTGCACTAGGAAAAATCCGGCATCCAGCCGCCTGATTCCCTCCACCGGTTGACGATGTTACAAAACAGGTCCGCAGTGCGCTGCGCATCATAGGCCGCCGAGTGTGCCTCGTTGCTATCAAAAGCGATACCCGCCTCAGTACAGGCCTTGGCCAATACAGTTTGGCCGTAAGCCAGCCCTGACAGGGTTGCCGTATCAAAAAACGAGAACGGGTGAAATGGGTTGCGCTTGATGTCGCAGCGCTCCACCGCCGCGTTGATAAAACCCGCATCGAAGTGCGCATTATGCCCCACTAAAATGGCGCGGGTGCATTGCTGGTCGCGGATCTCCTTGCGTATAACGGTGAACAGTTCTCCCAGCGCATCCTTCTCTGGAACCGCTTCCCGGAATGGGTGGTAGGGATCTATTCCGGTGAAATCCAGAGCCGCCTGTTCTATATTGGCGCCCTCAAACGGGTGGACGTTAAAGCTGCAGGTGCGATGCGGTGCCAGTATGCCGTCTTCATCCATGCGCACGATAGTCGCGGCGACTTCCAGCAGGGCGTCGGTACCGGCGATAAAACCACCGGTCTCCACGTCGACGATTACCGGTAAAAACCCGCGAAAGCGATCACAGATACGTTGTCCGTCAGCTGTGTTCATTGTCTCAGGCACCCTGGTCCAGTACCCGCCACCGCACTGTTTCTCCGGCGCGCAGGGGGGTGAGGGTTGCCGCTCCCAGAGGGAGTTGAGCGGGGACCTGCCAGCCCTGCTGGCGCAGGGTGATGGTGTCGCTGTTGCGTGGCAGGCGATAGAAATCAGGGCCGAAATGGGAGGCGAAATCCTCCAGTTTGTCCAGGGCGTCCAGTTTCCCGAATATCTCTGCGTAGAGTTCCAGAGCGGCATGGGCCGAGTACACACCGGCACAACCGCAACTGTTTTCCTTGTTACTTGTGCTATGAGGGGCGGAATCAGTACCCAGGAAAAACTTGGGATTGCCGGAAGTGGCCGCCTCCATGAGTTCCACCTGGTGGATATTGCGCTTGAGGATGGGCAGGCAGAAGTAGTGGGGGCGGATGCCGCCCACCAGCATATCGTTGCGGTTGAATAATAAGTGGTGGACGGTAATGGTGGCCGCCACATTGTTGCCGGCTTCGCGCACAAACGCCACCGCGTCCCGGGTGGTGATATGCTCCAGTACGATGCGCAACGCTGGAAAGCGCTCGGCGATGGGCGCCAGGTAGCGCTCGATGAATACCTTCTCCCGGTCGAAAATGTCGATGTTGTCATCGGTGACCTCGCCGTGGATCAACAGGGGCAGGTCCGCCTCCTCCATGGCCGCCAGGGTGGTGAAAAGCCCGTCCAGTTCGGCTACACCCGCAGCGGAATTGGTTGTCGCCCCGGCCGGGTACAACTTCACCGCGTGGATAAAGTCCGCCGCGGCGGCCAGTTGGATTTCGGCGGCATCGGTCTGGTCGGTGAGGTAGAGCGTCATCAGTGGCTCAAACTGGCGTGGCAGGCCGGCCATGGCCTTGAGGATGCGACCCCGGTACAGGCCCACATCCGCGACGGTGGTTGCCGGCGGGGTGAGATTGGGCATAACAATCACGCGCCCGAAGTAGCGCGCCATATCGGCACAGGTGTGTTGCAGTGCGGCGCCGTCGCGCAGGTGCACGTGCCAGTCGTCCGGGCGGGTAATGGTCAGTTCGGTCACTTGTGGCCTTGTGGCATGAGGAGCAGGGGGGTGAATGCTACAGTAAAGCTGGCGGCGCGGGAATACGGGCAAGTATACCTCGTCACTTATATTGCAACATTCAGCGAGTCGCCAGGGGCCAACGGTAAGGCGCGTTTTCGCGGGCACTATGCCTTCGAACCGGCGCCTCGCATCTAACGGCTTGCAAGCTTGCTGATCCTAACTTATCAGGTGGTTGGAGCACTAGGAATTGTCCCCGCCCGGGAGTAGAATGTGCGGCCTTTTCGAGTAGAGCCCGCGTGGAGCATGAGATGTCTGATGTAAACAAAGTTGTTCTGGCTTATTCCGGTGGTTTGGATACCTCGGTCATTGTGCGCTGGCTGCAGGATACCTACGGCTGCGAGGTGGTCACATTTACCGCCGACATCGGCCAGGGTGAGGAAGTGGAGCCCGCCCGCGCCAAGGCCGAAGCCATGGGTATCAAGGAGATCTACATCGACGATTTGCGCGAGGAATTCGTACGCGACTTCGTTTTCCCCATGTTTCGCGCCAACACCATTTACGAGGGGGAGTACCTGCTGGGCACTTCCATCGCCCGCCCGTTGATAGCCAAGCGCCTGATCGAAATTGCCAATGCAACCGGCGCCGATACCATTTCCCATGGCGCCACGGGCAAGGGCAATGACCAGGTGCGCTTCGAACTGGGCGCCTATGCCCTGAAACCCGGTATCAAGGTGATCGCGCCCTGGCGGGAGTGGGATCTGAGTTCCCGGGAATCCCTGATGGCCTACTGCGAGACGCACAATATTCCGGTGGATTTCGCCAGTGCGAAGAAGAAATCACCGTACTCCATGGACGCCAACCTGCTGCATATTTCCTACGAGGGCGACCTGCTGGAGGAACCCTGGACAGAACCCGAGGAAGACATGTGGCGCTGGAGTGTGAGCCCCGAGGCGGCGCCCGATCGGGCCACCTATATTGAGCTGGACTATGAGTGCGGTGACATCGTGGCTATCGATGGCCAGACGATGAGCCCCGCCACCGTGCTGGAGTATCTCAACAAGGTCGGCGGCGCCAACGGTATCGGCCGTGCCGATATTGTGGAAAACCGCTATGTGGGTATGAAGGCGCGGGGCTGCTACGAAACACCCGGTGGCACCATTATGCTCAAGGCACACCGGGCCATCGAGTCCCTGACCCTGGACCGG
>QNFR01000077.1 GCA_003646405.1 Gammaproteobacteria bacterium | reverse complement strand
TGCGTCTGCACCGGGGTGTGTTCGAAGTGTTGGCCACCGGGGGTGATACCGCCCTGGGTGGGGACGATTTCGATGCGGCCATTGCCGACTGGGTGGTTCAGGAATCAGGCTCACCGTCACTGACACCGGGTCAGTATCGGCAGCTACAGACCATGGTCCGTGCCGCCAAAGAATGTTTGTCCACGGCGTCCGGCGTCGCTATCAATATGGCTGAAATCCTGCCTGGCAGTGCGGCCATCACGCTGTCCCGGGAGACTTTTGAGTCCCTGATCCAGCCGTTGGTCAAGTGCACCCTGCGTGCCTGCCGACGTTGCCTGCGCGATGCGCAACTGGATGCGGGGATCGATAATATCGTTATGGTGGGTGGTTCTACCCGGATACCCCTGGTGCGCAAGGCGGTGGCGGATTTCTTCGGGCGGGCGCCGCTTACGGATATCGATCCGGACCAGGTGGTGGCTATAGGCGCCGCTATTCAGGCGGATATTCTGGTGGGTAACCGACCCGAGGGTGATTTGCTACTGCTGGATGTGATCCCGCTGTCGCTGGGACTGGAAACCATGGGCGGGTTGGTGGAAAAAATTGTACCGCGCAACACCACGATTCCGGTAAGTCGGGCCCAGGAATTTACCACTTTCAAGGATGGCCAGACCGCGCTGGCCGTGCATATCCTGCAGGGTGAACGCGAGTTGGTTGCCGATTCCCGCTCCCTGGCACGCTTTGAGCTGCGTGGTATTCCTCCCATGGTGGCGGGTGCAGCTCGTATCCTGGTCACCTTTCAGGTAGATGCCGACGGCCTGCTCAACGTGTCTGCCCGGGAGGAGATCACCGGCGCGCAGAGCAGTGTTACCGTCAAACCCTCCTTCGGCTTGAGCGACGATGAGATCGCCGGCATGTTACAGGCCTCATTCAGTCATGCGGGAGAGGATAAGCTGGCGCGTCAACTGGCGGAGCAGCGGCTGGCTGCCCGGCAATTGGTTGAAGGGCTGGAAGCGGCGCTGGCGGCCGATGGGGACACCCTACTGGATGCGGACGAGTGCGCAGCCCTGCGCGCACAAAAGACTGAACTGCAAACCCTGATGGTCAGTGATGATGTGGATGCCATACGCAAGGTGACCGAGCGATTGGGGCGTGAGAGCGAAGCCTTCGCCGCCCGGCGTATGGACAAGAGTATCCGGCAGGCCCTGGCGGGCGTCTCACTGGACGCACTCGACGAGGAAGTAAAGGAATGACGCGAATAGTGGTGTTGCCCAATGAGGCCTTGTGCCCGGACGGTGCCGTCGTCGAAGCGGAGCCGGGGGAGAGTGTATGCCGTGCGCTGTTGCGCAATGATATTGAAATCGAGCACGCTTGTGAGATGTCCTGCGCCTGCACCACCTGCCACATTATTGTGCGTGAGGGCTACGACTCCCTGGAGGAGACGGATGAACTGGAGGATGATTTCCTGGATATGGCCTGGGGGTTGGAGCCGGAATCGCGCCTGAGCTGTCAGGCGATCGTCGCGGATGAAGACCTGGTGGTGGAAATCCCGCGCTACACTATCAATATGGTCTCTGAAAGACACTGATCAGGAGTCAACCCATGCAGTGGACAGATATCAACGACATCGCGATCGAGTTGCTGGAAGTGCATCCGGATGTGGATCCCCTGACCATCAACTTCGTGGGCTTGCGCAACTGGGTCCTGGCGCTTCCTGATTTCGACGATGATCCCAATCACAGCGGCGAGAAGATCCTGGAGGCTATTCAGGCGGCGTGGATTGAGGAATTGGATTGACCCGTAATCAAAAGGGCAAGGTTTGAATGGTGCCAATTTAGGATGAAAGCGTGTACGTTCCGCTGCTTCCGGGAGTTTTTTGCCCTGCAAAGGCATGAAGTTCTAACCGAGAGTGGCTCCGCCCATACCACGCAGCGGGACTCACGCCACATATCTGGCATCGCCTGGGTAAATCCCCTGCAGGTCTGACCCGTTTGATTGATCGTTGGCGTTGGTCGGACCGCTAAAGCCCCCCCAAAAATACGAAATTTCCCCTAATTCAAACATTAATATGTAACCCACTGATTTAAAAGAGAAAAAATATCACCGGTCCGGTCGATTCAAGGTGAAAATCGGGCTCAAAATCCGTATAATTGCGCGCTTCGTTTACATTACCCTGTCTGGAGACATCTCATGGCCGTAGAGCGTACCTTGTCCATCATCAAACCCGATGCGGTTGGCAAGAACATCGTAGGTAAAATTTACTCCCGTTTTGAAACTAACGGCCTGCAAATCGTCGCCTCCAAAATGTTGCTTCTGAGCGATACGGTCGCCGGCGGTTTCTATGCCGAGCATCGCCAGCGCCCGTTCTTCCCTGACCTGATCAAGTTTATGACGTCCGGTCCGGTAGTGGTTCAGGTATTAGAGGGTGAGGGCGCCATCGCCAAGAACCGTGACCTGATGGGTGCGACCAACCCACAGGAAGCGGAGGAGGGCACTATCCGCGCCGATTTCGCCACGTCCATCGATGCCAATGCGGTGCACGGTTCTGACTCCGCGACATCGGCCGCCCGTGAGATCGCCTATTTTTTCGCCACCAGCGAGCTCTGCGAGCGCTAGGCACGCGTCGCGCGCCTTGATTTTATGACATCGACAATCGCCAGCATCGCGCAGCAGTCCGGCCGGGACAGGCCCAGGGTTAACCTGCTGGGCCTGTCCCGGCGCCAGATGGAACAGTTTTTCCTGGATCTGGGGGAGAAAAAGTTCCGCGCGCAGCAGGTGTTGAAGTGGATACACCACGCGGGCGTCACCGATATCGAGGAGATGACCAATCTGGGCAAAGCCCTGCGGGACAAGCTTGTGGATATCGCTGAAGTTCGACCGCCGGAAATCGTCAGCCAGCATGACTCCGGCGACGGCACCCGCAAGTGGGCCATTGCCGTGGATGGTGGTGGTATGATCGAGTCGGTGCTGATTCCCGAGGGTGGCCGGGCTACCCTGTGTGTGTCTTCCCAGGTGGGTTGTAGCCTGGACTGCAGTTTTTGTTCCACCGGCAAGCAGGGTTTTCAGCGCGACCTCAGTGCCGCGGAAATCATTGGCCAGGTGTGGCTGGCGATCAAGTCCTATGATGCCTTCCAATCGGGTAACGGCCGTATCGTCACCAATGTTGTAATGATGGGCATGGGCGAACCCCTGCTGAATTTCGATAATGTGGTGGCGGCCATGGACCTGATGCTGGAGGACCTGGCCTATGGTATATCCAAGCGCCGGGTGACGCTGAGCACCTCCGGCGTGGTGCCTGCCCTGGATCGCCTGGCCGAGGTCAGTGAGGTCTCCCTGGCCGTATCCCTGCACGCCCCCAATGATGAACTGCGCAACCAGTTGGTGCCGATTAACCGCAAATACCCGATAGCAGTCCTGCTCGAAAGTTGCCGCAACTATATCGACGCGCAGCGCGACAACAAGCGGGTGGTCACGGTGGAGTACACCCTGATAGCCGGCATCAACGATCAGCGCGAACATGCCCGGGAGCTTGCTGTACTATTGCGGGACTTCCCCTGCAAGATCAACCTGATCCCGTTCAACACATTCGACCAGAGTGACTACCAGCGCCCCAGCGGCAATGCGGTATCACGTTTCTGGCAAGTACTGGTGGATGCGGGATATATTGTCACGGTCAGGACCACGCGGGGTGATGATATCAATGCCGCCTGTGGCCAGTTGGTGGGCCAGGTCGTAGACCGCACCCGACGCAGCGAGCGCTATCGGGCGGCTGCTGAAACTCAAGTCATTGAAGTGGGGTAGGGGGTGTTTACCATTACTGGAATAAAACTCAGGAAGTTCGTGCTACTGCCCGCCCTGGCGCTTGTTGTCGCGGTGGGCAGCGGCTGTATCTCGACCACCGAGGGTGGATTTACCGAGGAAGCGTCGCCCACCAAAGCCGTGGAGAAGCGTGTGGCGCTGGCGCGGCAGTATATCGGTGAGGGCAACTGGGCGGCCGCCAAACGCAATCTTCAACTGGCCTATGATATCGACCCCAATAATGCTGGAGTACATGAGGCGTTTGCGCTGGTTTACCAGAGTACCGGTGAATACGAGCTGGCGGAGGAGAGCTTTAAGAAGGCGATCAAGCTTGACCCCGGGCTTTCCCGTGCACGCAATAATTATGCGGCCTTTCTGTTCAGCCAGGAGCGGTATAAGGAGGCCGAGAAACAGTTGGATTATGTGGTCAAGGATACCCTGTACTCGGCCCGGCCCAGGGCATTCGTGAACCTTGGTCTGTGCCGCCAGCAATTGTTCGATCCGCAGGGTGCCGAGGAGGCTTTTGTGCGGGCACTCGCCATGGACCGTACCAATAGAATCGCGCTGCTGGAAGTAGCCCAGATCCGTTTCGATGCGGGCGACCTCAAATCCGCCAGCGCGTATTACGATACCTATAAAAGCGTCGCTCACCAGCAATCAGCACGGGGCCTGTGGCTGGGCGTTCGCCTGGCCCGGGCGACGGGTGATCGCAACGCTGAGGGCAGTTATGCGTTGGCTCTGAGTAATATATACCCGGATTCAGCTGAATACCAGGCCTACCTGCGGACGCAGCGAAGTGACTGACGACGCTGCACGGCAACTGGATGCCTTTACCACGCCGGGGACATTATTGAAGTCCGCCAGGGAGGCCCAGCACATTCCGGAACGCGAGGCGGCAGACCGCCTCAATCTGATGCCGGACTATGTCGCCATCCTGGAAAGGGATGATTACAAGGCGTTGCGCAGCCCGCCTTTCGCCCGTGGTTATATCAAGGCCTACGGTAAGTTACTGGGCCTCGATGAGGAGCAGTTGCTTGCCTCCTTCGACCAGCTGTGTAAGGGCGAACAGGTTGAGGAGCAGAGGCGGGTGCAGACCCGGCCACTGCAATTACAGCGCACGGGCCTGGGTGTCGTGATCGGACTGGCCGTATTGTTATTGTTGGTGCTGGCGCTTTGGTGGTGGCAGGGTGGTCAGGCCGAGGGGGTGATGACTCTGGGCGGCGGCGCGCCGCAGTCAACTCAGGATGAGCCTGTGGCTCCCCCCGCGACAGGTGAGCCATGAATTCAGAATCTCCGATTGTGCGTCGCCAAACCCGCAAAATCTACGTGGGAGATGTGCCCGTGGGAGGCGACGCACCGATCAGCGTGCAGAGTATGACCAATACCGAGACCTGCGATGTGGTGTCTACGGTGGCCCAGGTGCGCGCCATACAGGACGCGGGTGCCGATATCGTGCGGATCTCCGTGCCGAGCCTGGAAGCGGCCGAGGCATTTCGCCAGATTCGCGCCCAGGTCGCGGTGCCACTGGTGGCGGATATCCACTTCGATCACAAGATCGCCCTCAAGGTTGCCGAATACGGGGTAGATTGCCTGCGTATCAACCCGGGTAATATTGGCCGGGATGACAAGGTAAGGGCGGTTATTGACAGTGCCCGGGACAAGGGTATACCGATTCGCATCGGGGTTAATGCCGGCTCACTTGGCAAGGACTTGCAGCGCAAGTACGGTGAGCCCACGGCTGCGGCGCTGGTGGAATCGGCCATGCACCACGTGGATATCCTGGATAAATTCAATTACCCCGACTTCAAAGTCAGTGTTAAGGCGTCGGGTGTATTCATGGCGGTGGAGGCCTATCGTCTGCTGTCCAAAGAGATCGAGCAGCCCCTGCACCTGGGTATCACCGAGGCGGGTGGCTTGCGCGGCGGCTCGGTAAAATCGGCGGTGGGTCTGGGCATGTTGTTGATGGATGGCATCGGCGATACCATCCGCGTATCACTGGCGGCGGACCCGGTGGAAGAGGTTAAAGTCGGTTTTGAAATCCTGAAAAGTCTCAGACTGCGCGCCAATGGCATTAATTTTATCGCTTGTCCCAGCTGCTCCCGCCAGAATTTTGATGTGGTCAGCACCATGAATACCCTGGAACAGCGTTTGGAGGATGTGCGCACCGCCATGGACGTCGCCGTGATCGGCTGTATTGTGAATGGCCCCGGGGAGGCCCGTGAGGCGGATGTGGGGCTCACCGGCGCCAGCCCCAACAACCTTATCTATGTGGGGGGAGAACCGGACCATAAGGTCAGCAACGAGGATTTTATCGATCACCTGGAGCAGGTGATACGCCAGCGCGCGACGGAGCTTGAACAAGAGCGGGCGTCGCAGGATGAAAAACTGATTGTCAAATCCAGTGCACCTCGTCGCTCATAATGCAACATTCAGAGCGACGAGGTACACGATGATCGACAGCGGCGACCCCTGGAGAGTATGTGAGTAATATAAGAGCCATCCGTGGGATGAATGATATCCTGCCGGATGAAACCCCCTATTGGCAGTTTCTGGAGCAGTCGGTACAACGTGTGTTGGCCAGTTACGGTTACGGCGAGATGCGCCTGCCGGTGGTAGAACAAACTGAACTGTTCAAGCGCTCTATCGGTGAGGTCACCGATATTGTTGAGAAGGAGATGTACACCTTCAATGATCGCAACGATGTGAGCCTGACTTTGCGCCCGGAGGGCACCGCCGGCTGTGTGCGCGCTGTTATTCAGCAGGGTATGCTCAATGTTCCGCAGCGCCTCTGGTACGCCGGGCCCATGTTTCGCTACGAGCGTCCACAGAAGGGACGGCAGCGGCAGTTTCATCAGGTAGGGGTGGAATCCTTCGGCATTGCGACGCCGGATATGGATGCGGAGATCATCCTGATTTCCGCCAGGCTGTGGCGACAGCTGGGTATCGATGACAGCGTACAACTGCAACTTAATTCCATTGGTAGCAGCGTCGCTCGAACGGCTTACCGGGCGGCGCTGGTAGAATATCTGGAACAACATGCGGCGGTGCTGGATCAGGACAGCCAACGTCGACTGCACAGTAATCCACTGCGCATACTCGACAGCAAGAACCCTGACACCCAGGCGTTACTGGATGGGGCGCCGGCTCTGGCCGATTACCTGGATGAAGAATCCCGTGCCGATTTCGCCCGCTTATGTGAATTGCTGGATGCTGCGGGTGTACCCTATGTGGTGAATCCGCGGTTGGTGCGCGGCCTGGACTACTACAACAAAACAGTATTCGAGTGGGTGACCGACCGTCTGGGCGCCCAGGGCACGGTATGTGCCGGAGGGCGTTATGATGGCCTGGTGGCGCAGTTGGGCGGCAAGGCCACACCCGGCGTCGGTTTCGCCATGGGTATGGAGCGCCTGATCCTGTTATTGATTGAGCTTGGGGTTGTGGCCGGCACGTCATCGGTGGCGGACGTGTATGTGGTGGCCGTTGGCGATGAGGCGCAGCGGACGGCGCTGGCGACGGTAGAGAAGCTGCGCGACCAACTGCCCGACCTGGATATTGTCCAGCACGCGGGTGGCGGCAGTTTCAAAAGCCAGATGAAAAAGGCAGACAAGAGCGGCGCCCGGGCTGCCTTGATCTGGGGTGAAGATGAAGTGGCGGCGCAGGTGGTCAGTGTCAAACCCCTGCGGGACACGGGTGGAGATGGGGAGCGGGCGTTACAGCAAACGGTGCCCGCCGAAAAATTACAGGAGACACTGTGCGCAGTGCTCGCAGGTTGAGATTGAGTAAGGGGAAAACACGACGTGGATCAATATGGTACTGAAGAAGAGCAGGTTGAGGCGTTACGCCGTTGGTGGGATGAAAACGGCAAATCAACCATCGCCGCTATTGTCATCGCGGTGTCCGTTGGTGTTGGTTGGCAGACATGGAAGGCCAATGACCGGCAACAGCAGGAGAACGCATCGGATATCTATCAGGCCATGTTGCAGGCCATGGACACGGGCGATGCTTCCGCAGAGCAGGAGTTGGCCGGCATCGACCTGGCAGAGCAACTCAAGGCAGACTATAACGGCAGCACTTACGCCCAGTTTGCGGCACTGCACCTGGCGCGTTTGGCGGTAAACAATAATGAGTTGGCGGAAGCTAAAGCACAGCTGAGCTGGGTTCTGGGCGAGGCCGACCGGGGTAGTGATATTGCGCAGGTGGCACAGATGCGTTTGGCCCGGGTAGTGGCGTCTTTGGGTGATACAGACCAGGCTCTGGCGATTCTCGAGGAGGCAGGTGAAGGATCCTACCAGGCATCCTATGCGTTAGCGCGAGGGGATATCCTGCTGGCTCTGGGTCGCGATGATGAAGCGCGCGCAGCCTATAGCGCGGCGCGCATGCTGGCGACCAGTGGCCAGGGCCAGGTCAATATGCCTGTTCTAGAACAGAAATTGCAGAGCTTGAGCCCTGTCCCCGCTCGCACTATTGAGGCGTCGGCGGACGTACAGTCGGAGGCGGTCGACGCGGCGACTTCAGAGAACGATGTGACAGTTGATGTTGGAACAGTCGATACTGCCGACGGCCAGGAGGATTGACGCAATGAGGTGGGAATATAAGTGGTTTCTTACACTCATTATGGTTCTCAGCCTTGCCGGCTGTAGCACTATTTCAGGCTGGTTCGCTAGCGATGAGGAGGATCCCACCGCGCCGGCGGAGCTGGTCAAAATCGAGCAGAAGGTCAAGATCAAGAAGCTTTGGTCTGCCGGGGTTGGCGATGGCCAGGGAGATGGCCTCTACCGGCTACAGCCGGTGATCAACGGTGACGTGATTTACGCCGCCTCTGCCGAGGGTGAGGTCAGGGCGTTCGAACGCGCCAAAGGCAAGTCTCTGTGGAAAATCGACCTGGATACCCCGCTCTCTGGTGGCGTGGGTGTTTATGGTGATGCCCTGCTGTTAGGCAGCAGTGACGGCTTTGTTTTGAAGCTCGACGCCGGTTCCGGCGACTTACTGTGGTCTACCCAGCTGCACGGTGAGGTGTTGTCTCCACCCCAGGGTGACGGCAAGTTCGTTATCGCCCAGACCTACGACGGTAAACTACAGGGTCTGGATTTCCAGACAGGAGAGGTCCTGTGGACCTATGATAGTAATGTGCCGGTGTTGACCATTCGGGGCACCAATGTGCCTATACTGCGCAATGGCATGGTTTTCGCCGGGTTTGCCAATGGTCGTGTGCTGGCTTTCGATGCGCAAACTGGCGCTGTCGGCTGGGAGGTGCGAGTGGCGATTTCCCAGGGCCGTTCCGAGATTGAGCGCATCGTGGATGTGGATGGCACCATGGAACTGGCGGGTAAAGAGCTTTACGCTGCCAGTTACCAGGGCCGGGTGGTGGCCATTGACGTGGCAAGCGGGCGCAAGCTCTGGCAGCAGGATGTATCCTCGTTCTCAGGTGTGTCCCAGGGATTTGGCAACATTTACGTGGCCGATGAAGACGGCACCCTTATCGCCTATTTACGCAATGGCCAGGGTGAGCGCTGGACACAGACCGCCCTGGGCTATCGTCAGCTGTCGCGGCCGACTCCGGTGAGCAGTTATGTAGCGGTAGCGGATTTTGAGGGTTATGTACACCTGCTTTCCCAGGTTGACGGTGAGTTCGTTGGCCGGGTCAAGGTGGATGGCGATGGGGTCAGAGCTGATATGTTGAGTGACGGCAATATCCTTTATGTATTCGGCAACAGCGGTAAGCTTGCCGTCTATGAGATTACAGCGAAATAGCACCACTATGCCTTCACCACTATGCCTTCACCAGTGCGCCTTGCAGGGAACGGCCTGCTTAACGCTGCATCAGGCAATATCATCTTGAAGAGGTACTTGTGATTCCTGTTATCGCTCTGGTCGGGCGGCCCAATGTCGGTAAGTCCACCCTCTTTAACCAGCTCACACGCAGTCGGGACGCTCTGGTGGCGAATTTTCCCGGCCTGACACGGGATCGCAAATACGGAGAAGCAAAAATAGGCGATCGCCCCTTCATAGTCATTGATACCGGCGGCATCAGTGGCGATGAAAATGGCATAGATGCAGCGATGGCCGGCCAGTCACTGACCGCGATTGAAGAGGCCGATGCGGTGCTGTTTATGGTAGATGCCCGGGAGGGGCTGAACGCCACGGACGAGGCGCTGGCCAGGCATCTGCGCCAGCGCAATAAATCCTTTCATCTGGTGGTGAACAAGATCGACGGTCTCAATGAGGATGTGGCCATCGGTGATTTTTATTCGCTGGGTGTGCAGTCCATGTACGCTATTGCGGCGAGCCACGGCCGTGGCGTGCGCAGCATGATCGATCGTGTGTTGGCGACATTTCCTGATACCGGGGAGCAGAGTGAGCGTGAGCGCTATCCGGACAGTATCCGTGTGGCTATAGTAGGGCGCCCTAATGTGGGTAAATCGACGCTGGTGAATCGCCTGTTGGGTGAAGAGCGGGTTGTTGTTTTCGATGAGCCGGGCACCACCCGTGACAGTATTTATATCGACTACGAGCGCGACGGGCAGAAGTACACCCTGATCGATACCGCCGGCGTTAGGCGGCGCAAAAACATCAGGCAAACGGTGGAGAAATTCTCTATCGTAAAAACCCTGAAGGCGGTGGATGACGCGCACATTGTGATTCTGGTAATGGACGCACACGAAGGCATCGTGGATCAGGATATGCACCTGTTGGGCCACTGCATCGAAGCGGGGCGCGCCCTGGTGCTGGCGGTTAACAAATGGGATGGCATCGAGCCGGACCAGCGTGATTGGATCAAGGTGGAGTTGCACCGGCGCCTGCAGTTTGCCGACTATGCCGATACGCACTTTATCTCAGCGCTGCACGGTACCGGGGTGGGCCATCTGTACAAGTCGGTTAATGCGGCCTATCAGTCCGCCACTCGCAAGCTGAACACCAATACCCTGACCCGCATTCTGGAAGGTGCCGTGTTTGATCATCCACCACCCATGATTAACGGCCGGCGTATCAAGATGCGCTACGCCCATGCCGGTGGGCAGAATCCACCACTGATCGTGATTCACGGTAACCAGACGGGCAATGTTCCCACCAGCTACCAGCGGTACCTGGAAAAAGTGTACCGACGCGAATTGGCATTGGTAGGTACGCCGGTGCGCATCGAATTTCGCACCAGTGAAAACCCCTACGCCGAAAAGCGCAACAAGTTGACCCAGCGTCAGGTGCAGCGCAAACGGCGTTTGATGACCCAGGTTAAAAAGAACAAGAAGAGTAAGAAAAAGTAAATATCCCCCGGCAACTGGTTTCTTCCGGGCGCTATAAAAATCTCAGGGAAGGTGTGTTATGACGTTGGTCAGAGATAGTTGGTTGACGTGGGTGCAACATTCCATTGGAATTGAAGGAGTTAACTTGTCGATACTTCAGGGAGTGAATATGTATCGGTTTTTAACGTTGATGCTGGTTGTTTGCGTGGGCATGTCCGGTATTCCGGCCTGGGCCGGGCCCGATGGCAAGGTGCTCGAGGAAGTTGTGGTGCGCGCACAACAGCGCAAGCAGACACTGAAGGAAGTGCCACTGGCCATCACCGTGCTGGACGGCGATTTCCTGCAGCAGCATCGCCTGCAGCGTATCGAGAGCGTGGTATTGGCCACACCGGGTCTGAGTGGCTGGGAACAGGGCGTCAGCACCCCCATCTTCGCGATCCGCGGCATAAGCTCCAATAGTTTCGGCGTGGGTGGCGAGGCCAGCGTGGGCCTGTTCGTGGATGAAACCTACCGTGGTCGCATCAACAGCACTTCGGTCACCATGGTGGACGTGGAGCAGGTGGAAGTGCTCAAGGGGCCCCAGGGCACACTGTTCGGGCGGAATTCCTCCGCTGGTGCGATACTGATACGCCACAACCCGCCCACTGATGAAAACAGCCTGGATCTCACCGTCGAGACCGGCGACAACGATTACCTCGGCCTGCAGGCCACTGCCAATGTACCGCTGTCTGATGCCTGGTCCCTGCGCTTCTCAGGATTCAGCTTCGATGACCACGGAGCGATGGACAACACCTGGTTGCACCAGGATATGGGAGATCGCGATACCCGGGGTGGTCAACTGGCCCTGCGCTACGGCGCCGACTCAATGGAGGCCATCCTGCGCCTTGCATCGCAGCAAACGCATACCGGGGGGCTGGGCTACGAGACCCTGAACCCGGAGTTGTCGGCAGCCGGCGGAGTCAGGCCCGATCCCTTCGATGGCGTGCTCGCCACTGATATAAACACCTATGATGATGTGGAGAGCCATGACGCATCCCTGCAGGCCAACTGGCAGTTGACTGAGGGGCTGCGACTCACCTCCATCACCGCCTGGCACCACAACGACAGCCCCAACCTGTTTGACGTGGACGGCAGTGCGATCTTTCTAACCAGCGCG
>QNFR01000076.1 GCA_003646405.1 Gammaproteobacteria bacterium | reverse complement strand
ATATGGTGCCCAGAAGAGGACTTGAACCTCCACGCCCGTAAGAGCACTAGCACCTGAAGCTAGCGTGTCTACCAATTTCACCACCTGGGCATTGTAAATGGGTGGATTTTTACCTGAGGGCGCGGACTTTACTTTTCTCGCGCGGCTTTGTCAATCCTCGCGTATAATCGATCGAATACTGATCGTACATCTCTGATTTTCTCACGGAAGACCTAATACCCATGGCCAAAAAAGGCAAAATTGCCGACCCTCACGCCGCGCGCGAAGCCGCCCGGTACGACAACCCCATTCCCAGTCGCGAAGTTATTCTGGAATTGCTCAATAAGGCGGAAAAGCCCCTCATTCACAGTAAGATCGCCAGGAAGCTGCATCTGGAAGATCCTGAGCCGGTGGAGGCCCTGCGCAAGCGCCTGCGGGCCATGGAGCGGGACGGCCAGTTGATGGTCAACCGCCGTGGCGCCTATGGCCTGGTTGACAAGATGCACCTGCTGCACTGTCGCGTGCAGGGTCACAGGGACGGTTATGGTTTCGCCATTCCGCTGGCGGAAGGGGAGGATGTGTACCTCAGCGCGCGCCAGATGAATTTAGTGTTCGACGGTGACGAGGTGTTGGTGGCCATCACCGGCCTGGATCGGCGGGGCCGCCAGGAAGGCAAGGTGGTGGAGGTGCTGGACAGGGCCAACCGCAGCATTGTCGGGCGCTACCAGGAGGAGAGCGGTATCGGCTTTGTGATCCCGGACAACGGCCGCATCACCCACCAGATACTGATCCCGCCCAATGAAAAGGGCCAGGCGCGCTCGGGACAAATCGTCACCGCGGTTATTACCGACTATCCCACCCGTCAATTGGGCGCCAAGGGCCGTATCAGTGAGATCCTGGGGGATCATATGGATCCCGGTCTGGAGATCGATGTGGCCATTCGCTCCCACGATATTCCCTGGGAGTGGCCGGATGCCGTGGTGGATGAGGCGGGTCACCTGGAGGCGGAGCCTCTGGCGGCGGACAAGCAGCACCGGGTTAACCTGCGCAAGCTGCCTTTTGTCACCATCGACGGCGAGGATGCCCGGGACTTCGACGATGCCGTCTACTGCGAGAAACGCACCCTCGGCGGCTGGCGTTTGTGGGTGGCCATTGCCGATGTATCGCACTATGTGCGTCCCGGCTCGGCGCTGGACGAGGAGGCGGCCAAACGCGGCAATTCGGTGTACTTCCCGGAGCGTGTGGTGCCCATGTTGCCCGAGGCCCTGTCCAACGGCCTGTGCTCCCTCAAGCCGGAGGTGGACCGGCTGGCCATGGTTTGTGAAATGGAGTTGAACCGGGCGGGTACGCTGACCAAATTTACCTTTTACGAGTCGGTCATTCACTCCCACGCCCGCCTCACCTACACCCAGGTGGGGGAAGTGCTGGAAAAAGGTTCTCACCCGGATGTGGACAAGCGCCGGGTGCCGGATCTGAAGCGCCTGCACAGCCTGTACAAGGTGTTGCGCCAGGCCCGTGACAAGCGCGGCGCCATCGATTTTGAAACGGTGGAAACCCGCATCATCTTCGACGATCAGCGCAAAATCGACGCTATCGTGCCGGTAGTGCGCAACGACGCCCACAAGCTGATCGAGGAATGCATGCTGTGCGCCAACGTGGCCGCCGCCGGCTTTTTTGAGGCCAACTCCCTGCCTATTTTATATCGCGTGCACGAGGGCCCCACCGAAGAGAAGCTGGAGAACCTGCGCAAGTTCCTGGGGGAACTGGGCCTGGAGCTGGCCGGTGGCGCCAAACCGACGCCGTTACATTATCAGCAGGTGTTGGAGCAGATAGCGGAACGTGAAGATGCCCACGTAATCCAGACCATGTTGTTGCGCTCCCTGCGCCAGGCGGTGTACCAGCCGGAGAATGGCGGCCACTTCGGCCTGCACTATGAGGCCTATGCCCATTTTACCTCCCCTATTCGCCGTTATCCGGATCTGCTGGTGCACCGGGGTATTCGTAGCAAAGTACGCTCTGGCCAGAAAGGTGCGGCGGTGCGGCGGGTCAGGGGCGCCGAGCCTATACCGGTCGGGCGTATTTTTCCCTACGACATTCACGCCATGGCGGTTTATGGCGAACACTGCTCCATGAGTGAGCGCCGGGCGGACGATGCCACACGCGAGGTGATGGCCTGGCTCAAGTGCGAGTACCTGCAGGATCACGTGGGGGACGAGTTCAATGGTGTGGTGGCCGCGGTCACCAGTTTCGGGCTGTTTGTGGAGTTGGAGGATTTGTATATAGAAGGCCTGGTGCACATTACCGCCCTGCCCGCGGATTACTACAATTTTGATGCGGCGCACCAGCGCCTGATCGGTGAGCGCAGCGGGCGCAGTTTCCAATTGGGCGGCCGGGTGCGGGTGCAGGTGGCCCGGGTGGATCTCGATGACAAAAAGATCGATCTGGAACTGGTGGACAGCCAGCCGCCACGCAAGGCCAAGGGGAAGAAACCGGCTGGCAAAAAACCCACTGGCAAAAAACCGGCGGGGAAGAAGCCGGCGGGGAAGAAGCCTGCCAGGAAGAGAGCGGCCAGGAGCGGTAAGAAGCCTGCCCAATCCGGGGGTAAACCCAAGGGTAAAACGGGTTTGCGTAGGCATCATTGAGGGTCCACCGAGGTAGCCATGCAGTACATCTACGGTATACACGCGGTGGACAGCCTGCTGCGCCAGAACCCCAAATCGGTGCAGCGCCTGTGGGTGCAGCAAGGGCGCGATGACAAACGTATCGCCTCGCTGCTGGAATTGGCCCAGAACCAGGGCGTTGCGGTGGCGCGCCAGCCGCGCCAGCACCTGGATGAAATGGTTAGCGGCCGCCATCAGGGGGTGGTGGCCGAAACTCTCGATGTTCCGCCGGTGCACGGTGAGCCGATACAGCCCAACCTGTGGCGCGAGGTCGATCTGCTCAAGGCGGTCCAGGACAAGGACGGTCCGCTGCTTATCCTGGTACTGGACGGCGTTACCGACCCCCATAACCTGGGTGCCTGCCTGCGCAGCGCGGATGCTGCGGGGGTGGATGCGGTAGTGGTGCCCAAGGATAAGTCGGCAGACCTGAGCCCCATTGTCCGTAAAGTGGCCTGTGGCGCGGCGGAGGTGGTGCCATTCGTCAGGGTGACCAACCTCAGTCGCACCCTCAAGGCCCTGCAGGAGCGCGGGGTGTGGTTGTATGGCACCGCAGGAGAGGCAGAAAAATCTATATATGACAGTGACTTGCGCGCATCCATGGCGTTGGTGATGGGGGCGGAGGGCGGTGGTATGCGGCGCCTGACACGAGAGCAGTGTGACCACCTTGTACGCCTGCCCATGGCGGGTTCGGTGGGCAGCCTCAATGTCTCGGTGGCCACGGGCATTTGCCTGTTTGAGGCGGTGCGCCAGCGACGGGGAGAGGACCAATAATGCCGCTTGCTACCCATCCCCAAACTCTGTAGACTTCGCCCCCTCAAAATTTGCCCGGCCGTGTTGCGCGGCCGATCCTCCTTGCTACACCGTTCTTGCGTAAGAGACGGGTAGCATTAACCCGTAAGGAGCTTAACGTATGCGACATTACGAAATCGTATTTATGGTCCATCCGGACCAGTCCGAACAAGTAGCCGGCATGATCGAGCGCTACACCACAACTATCCAGAAAGACGGCGGCCAGGTGCACCGTCTGGAAGATTGGGGCCGCCGCCAGCTGGCCTACCCGATCAACAAAATCCACAAGGCACACTATGTGCTGATGAACATCGAGGCGTCCAACGATGCCCTGGATGAGCTGACCACGACTTTCCGTTACAACGATGCCGTGATCCGTAATCTGGTGATCCGCCGCGACGAGTCCGTGACTGAAGAATCTTTCATCATGAAGGCCGAGAAAGAGAATCGCGAGCGCAAGAGCCGTTACGAAGAGCGCCAGGCAGCCGATGCCACCAGGGCTGAAGCTGCCGCCGCAGAGAAGGCCAGGGCTGCACAAGCGGCCGAAAAGGCGTCGGCAGTAGAGGCGGAGGCTGAAGCCCCTGCGGCAGAAGACGTACCTGCGGCTAAAGAGGCCGGCGAAGAGTAAATCTTCCCTGCCCTGTAACGAATATCAAGGTTTAGAAGGAGTATTACCATGGCACGTTTTTTCCGTCGCCGTAAGTTCTGTCGCTTCACTGCCGAAGGCACGAAGGAAATCGACTACAAGGATCTGGAAACGCTGAAGGCGTACGTATCCGAAACCGGCAAGATTGTACCCAGCCGTATTACTGGCACCAAAGCCAAGTATCAGCGTCAGTTGGCTACCGCGGTGAAGCGTGCGCGCTTCCTGTCGTTGCTGCCTTACACGGATTCTCACCAATAAGAATCCACTGATTCGCGTATTGACTGAACGAGGTTTGCCTTGAAAGGTTTGGCTGAATTCGTTATGCGCGGCCGCTTTCAGGCGCTGCTGGTTACTGTAGCGGGCGCCGGAAGCCTGATGTTTTGTTGGATCAGTGCCGCGGTGGTGGCGCTGGTCACCCTGCGCAAGGGCGCGGGGGCCGGTGTTTGGTTGTTGTTGTGGGCACTGTTGCCGGCGGGCACGCTGCTGTATGTCTTTGGTGACAGTGGGCCACTGACCTTACTGGCGGGGACGATGTGCCTCGCCCTGGTGTTGCGCAACACGGTGAGTTTGCCCATGGCGATACTGGCAAGTGTGGCCGTTGGTGGTGTATCCGGCCTGGGCCTGGTGGTCTTCGGCGGGGAGTATCTGGACCAGGTCGTGGTCTATTTTGGCGAGTTTCTGGCCACACTGGAGCAGCAGTTGTCCCAGGGCGGCGAGCCAGTGGTACTGGCCAAACCCGATGCGGTACAGATTGCCGGCATGCTGGGCGCCGGTACTGCTTTGATGTCGGTGTTGTGCCTGTTGTTGGCGCGATACTGGCAGGCGGCACTGTATAACCCGGGCGGCTTTGGGCAGGAGTTCAAAGCCCTGTATTACCCGGCGACAGTGAGCACGGCGTTGGCGGTGGCGGCGATAGTCCTGGCTGGACTGGGTGCGCAATACCGCACATGGTCGGTGATTTGTTTGTTACCACTGACCTTTGCCGGAGTGGCATTGGTACACGCCCGCGCTCAGTCGCGCGGGCGGGGCAGGGGATGGTTGGCCGGTTTTTATGTGGCTTGGCTGTTGTTTGACCCGGTAAAACTTTTGGTCGTATTTTCGGCGATCGCTGACAGCTGGTTCAATTTTCGCCAGCGCTGGACCGGAAAGCCCGGTACTGACCTCAGTGAGGCAGGTAAGCCTGAAGACGACGAAGATAAAGATGAACATTGAGATACTAAAGTAGCGGGAGGCGACTCCCCCGGAAGAGGAAAGTAAGATGGAAGTCATTTTGCTGGAGAACATCAGCAACCTGGGTGGCCTTGGTGACAAGGTAGACGTAAAAGCAGGTTTCGGCCGCAATTACCTGATTCCACTGGGCAAGGCTGTACCTGCCACTGAGAGCCACACTGCCGAGTTCGAGGTGCGCCGCGCTGAACTGGAAGCGGCAGCTGCTACAGCGCACAGCGCTGCGGAAGCTCGCGCTGAGGCGATTAACGCCCTGGGCCTGATCTCGATCGGCGCCAACGCCGGTGAAGAAGGCAAACTGTTCGGTTCTGTGGGTACCCGCGATATCGCAAGTGCCATCACGGCCGCCGGCTGTGATGTGGGCAAATCCGAAGTTCGCCTGCCACAAGGCGCGCTGCGTGAGCTGGGTGAGTACGAAGTGGCTATCCAGGTGCACGGCGCCGTGTCCGCGGCTGTCGCTATCGCGGTTGTGCCCGAGTAAGTAGTTCCGATTGTCCGCATTGAGCGGGCGGATCAAAAGCTATAATGCACTGACCCAACGTGGTTGGTGCATTTTTATTGTTCGGAATTAGAGTTGTTGGGGTATGAGTGATGGTGCGCATTGCGCACCATTCCCAAGTTTCCCCACACAAATTCCCCAACCACCTCCACACCGCTATGGTGCGTGAACATCATCCGTTTTGGTAACTTCCTTGTTTTTACTTCAGCTCTCACCTGAATTCCGATAATCTGTGCAGTCCCTGTAAAAAAACCAGTTATCACTCATGGCCGACCCTGAATATCCCGGCAACGTATCCGAACTTCGCTACTCCGGCGACGGTGATATTGCGCGGATCAAAATGCAGCCACACTCCCTCGAAGCGGAGCAGTCGGTGCTGGGTGGTTTGCTGTTGTCGGCAGATGGCTGGGACTCGGTGGCGGAGTCGGTTAGCGCCAGTGATTTCTATCGCCCCGATCATCGCCTGATTTTCCGCCAGATCGCCAGGTTGGCCGAGGCTTCGGAACCGGTGGATGTAATTACCCTGGCGGACAAACTGGAAGCCAGTGGCGATCTGGCGGCGGCGGGTGGGCTACCGTATCTGGCGGAACTGGCCCAGAATACGCCCAGCGCATCCAATATCCGTGCCTATGCACAGGTCGTGAGCGAGCGGGCCAGCCTGCGCAGGCTGATCGAGGCGGCGCAGGAGATCGCCGAGAGTGGTTTTAGTCCGGAAGGGCGCACCTCGGATGAACTGATCAATGAGGCCGAGCGCCGCATTATGCAGATCTCTGAGCAGGGGCCCAAGTCAGGTGGGCCGCAGGATGTGAATCCACTGTTGCAGTCCGCGCTGGATCGTATCGAAGAATTGTTCAACTCCGGTGGTGATATCACCGGTCTCAGTACCGGCTTCAAGGACCTGGATGGCATGACCTCCGGCCTGCAGCCCTCGGACCTGGTGATCGTGGCCGGGCGGCCCTCCATGGGCAAGACCAGTTTCGCCATGAACATGGTGGAGCATGCGGTATTGGCGCAGGACAAGCCCATACTGGTGTTCAGCATGGAGATGCCGGCGGATTCGCTGATTATTCGTCTGCTCTCCTCCATCGGTCGCATCGACCAGACGCGCATCCGTAACGGCAAGCTGGAGCAGGAAGACTGGCCCAAGCTGAGCATGGCGGTTAACAAGCTCAAGGATGTGCCCCTGTTTATCGACGATACTGCCGCGCTAACCCCCACCGAGATTCGCAGCCGCGCGCGCCGGGTGCACCGGGAAAATGGCGGCCTGGGTATGATCATGGTGGATTACCTGCAGTTGATGCAGGTTGCCGGTTCTACAGACGGTCGTACGGCAGAAATTTCCGAGATTTCCCGTAGTCTCAAGGCCATCGCCAAGGAGTTCGAGTGCCCGATGGTGGCCCTGTCGCAGCTCAATCGCTCTCTGGAGCAGCGGCCTAACAAGCGGCCGGTCAACTCGGACCTGCGCGAATCAGGCGCGATCGAGCAGGATGCGGATGTCATTTTGTTTATTTACCGGGATGAGGTCTACAACGAGGATTCGCCGGACAAGGGAGTCGCCGAGATCATCATCGGCAAGCAGCGTAACGGCCCCATTGGCACCTGTCGCCTGGCTTTCATGGGGCAGCATACCCGTTTCGAAAATCTGGCTCGCGGGTCTTACGACGAGTATTGATGGTGCGCATTGCGTACTCGTTTTATCGGGTGCCGCGCAGGACTTGCCTCGCTTTTGGGTGCCACCACTACTATAACTCGGTAACTTCCCTGAGCTTTTTCAGCGCCGCCAATTGATCCTCTGTGGAAAGTGGTTCCACAGGCGGTCGCTCCAAAGCCTCCGGCGTCGGCACTTGCAGCGACTCACCCCGCAACACCCTGGCGCAATACTGCTGGTAGTGCTCCCGGAACACCGGCCAACTGGTGCGCTCCGTGTTGTTGGTCAGGAAGAACCAGTCGCTGTCGCGGCCGGCCAGGTAGACCGCCGGGTGGCTCCAGCGTTGGGCGGATCTGGGGGAGGGGGCCCGGCAGGCTTCCACGTAGGCATCGTGGACAGAGGGCAGACCGAAGTCCGACAGGCCCTGCTGGCAACATTCCAGCATACGATTGAGTGTGGGCAGGTACTCGCTGTGTTCGATGGCGTGTTTGGCGCCTTTCAGGATTTGTTCCACCGGGTAATTCGCCAGGGAATCCAGCCATAACTTCTTGATTTGTTTGAGTTGCTCCGCGTCTGGAAAAGCAGCGTAGTACTGGTTGTGGTAGTTCAACCGGAACAGGGCGAAGACCTGGTTGATGGCCTCGATATGGCCCTCGGTGGCGGCCCTGGGGGTGGGCTCAGTCTGCCCACGAGGTGTCGGTGAGGTCGTCCTGGAGGCTTCGATCTCTTGTGCGACCTGTTTTACTAGATCTCTGCTGTCCGGCATTGTTGGTTCCCGCTTGTTCGATCTGGTGGCGCTTTGCCCAGTGATATTTTACATGCTTGAGAAACTTGCTGTTCCAGGATGTCTGCGCCTGGTTGCTGTCCTTCCAGTATACGATGAACTCGGGTAGCAGCGCGTGGGCGAATTCGGTGTCGATGTGGGACATACGCAGGATATCGTAAACGTCCTCGGTGGGTAGCCAGTGGTCTGAGATCCGTTTGGGCTCGGTGCTGTGTTCCAGGCTGGAGGTATATTTGGCCCACTGTATGCGTATGTGCTGGATGAATTTGGAATTCAGTACTTTGGGCGTCGCACCCCGCTCGCGCCAGTACAGGATGAACTCGGGAACAGACTGGTCGATGAAATCCCGGTCTATGCCGCCGCGCTCCATAATCTCCAGGGCGTCCAGGCTGGGGCGCCAGCTGTTATCCAGGGTGGTTTTTTCCGGTACCTGGAATGACTCGGCTTGATGCTGCTGGTGGCGTCGCCAGTTGGCGGTCACGTGCTGGCGGAACTTGTTCTCCCAGGCGTGGCTGGTCTCGCCGCGCTCGCGCCAGTAAAAGATGAAATCTTCCAGTTGGTCCAGGGCGAACTGGCGCGGTATATTGTGGTTCAGGCCCAGCAGTTGCAGCATGTCTTCGCTGGGGGACCAGTGTATTGGCAGCAGACCGGCGCTGCGCCGTATCGGGGTCGCCGGTGGGGCTGGCTGAGGTGTTGCTGTTGTTGCTGCTGTTGTTGCTGCTGTTGTTGTTGGTGTTGATGATGTCGGTGCTGTTTGTAGTGCCGGCTGGGGTGCGGTGTGGGTCTGCTGCACCGGTTCGTTGACGGCGAATAACAGCCGGTTGGTGGTGTGCAGGGGCGCTGAGTCGATTAGCAGTACGCCTTTGTCGACCAGGTTGCGGCTGATGCGATGCAGGTCCTCGGCGTCCCAGAAGGGCAGGGTGCGCAGCAGAAAATCCCGCTCCACACTGAGCCAGGCGTGGTTGTCCCTGATTTGCACGCTGTGGTGCTCGAACAAAGCCTGCAGGTGTTGCAGCAGGATTGCCTCCTCCAGCCCGATAGTCGCCGCCAGGCCGGGTGAAAATATGAGCTGGTGCTCGGGGATGAGGGAGGAACCTGACATCGTTGTACCGGAATTGTGTCGCAAGTTTGATAGGATACCGCATTGGTGGAGATGGTGCGCGGTGCGCACCCTACGTCTGAGTAAAATTGTAGGGTGCGCACTGCGCACCGACACCATATTCCAACAAATCAACAACTACGTTCGGAAAAATTAATGGCAAAACAAAAAACCGCTTTTGTGTGCAACGATTGCGGCTCGGATTACGCTAAATGGCAGGGCCAGTGCAGCGACTGCGGCGCCTGGAATACCCTGTCGGAAATAAAACTGGGCCCCGCCAGTGGCTCGGGCCGGGCCGGTGCGCGCAGCAGTGCCAGCAGGGCGGGTTTTGCCGGCGCCCTGAGCAGCGCCAGGGTGCTCAAGGATATAGATCTGGATGATTTGCCGCGCTTCTCCAGTGGTGCCGAGGAGTTCGACCGGGTACTGGGCGGTGGTCTGGTGCCCGGTTCAGCCATTCTCGTGGGCGGCAACCCCGGCGCTGGTAAGAGCACTCTGCTGTTGCAGACCATGTGCCATCTGGCGGCCACCATGGACGGTCTGTACATCACCGGTGAGGAATCCCTGCAGCAGGTGGCGATGCGGGCCCAGCGCTTGCAATTGCCCACCGATAAGCTGCGCCTGATGTCGGAAACCAACGTGGAAACCATTGTCGCCGCCGCTCGGGAATTCAAACCCAGGGTACTGGTGGTGGATTCTATTCAAGTGGTGCACACCGATGAGCTGACATCCGCCCCGGGTGGCGTATCCCAGGTGCGCGAATGTGCCGCCTATCTGATCCGCTTCGCCAAGCAGACCGGCACCGTGTTGTTCCTGGTGGGTCATGTTACCAAGGACGGCTCCCTGGCCGGCCCCAAAGTGCTGGAGCACATGATTGACTGCTCCATCCTGCTGGAGGGCAGCGACGACTCCCGCTTTCGCACCCTGCGCGGACAGAAGAACCGCTTTGGAGCGGTGAATGAACTGGGTGTCTTCGCCATGACCGAGCAGGGCATGCGCGAGGTAAAAAACCCCTCCGCGATTTTTTTGGATCGCAGCGGTGAACCGGCCTCCGGCAGCGTGGTGATGGTGATTTGGGAAGGTACACGCCCGCTACTGGTGGAAATCCAGGCGCTGGTGGACGACAGCCAGTTGGGCAACCCGCGCCGCGTGGCGGTGGGGCTGGAACAAAACCGCCTGGCCATGCTATTGGCAGTATTACACCGCCACGGTGGTCTGCAAGTGGGCGACCAGGATGTATTCGCCAATGTGGTGGGCGGTGTAAAGGTGCTGGAGACCAGCGCCGACCTGGCGTTGCTGGCGGCTATTGTCTCCAGCTACCGCGACCGGCAATTGCCCCGGGATATGGTGATCTTTGGTGAGGTCGGCCTATCCGGCGAGATCCGCCCTGTGCCCAGTGGGCAAGAGCGTTTGTCAGAGGCCGCTAAACATGGTTTCAGGCGCGCTATTGTGCCGCAGGGTAATGCGCCCAAGGGTGGGATCGAGGGGATGCAGGTGATTGCTGTATCGAAGTTGAGTGAGGCGCTGGCGGCGCTGGATTGAGGGTTGGGTTGTGGCTGGTGCGCACCGCGCACCGGCGGCCTGCTCTGTTCTACCCCAACTGTTTAAGTTCTTCCTCCAGCGTCTCGAGATCCATATGGGCTTCCAGTACCGCCCGCAGCGGTTCGATATTCTCCCGATCCACATGCTGCACTGAAAAGCCCAGCCGGTCTGCTTCCACGTGTTGCAGGTAGGCGTGCAATTCCAGGGTACTGCCCTCATCGAGTTCAATAATCAGAGTGAAAGGCTCATTGTATTGGGCGTCCCACACATCCGGCTGATCCGTGGCAACGCCGTTTAGCGAAATATCGATGAGACGCTGGTGCCATACACTTCCCCCCTGATGCAACTGGACAGGCAGGGCCAGCTCAACACGGGTGAAGCGACGTTTCTCGGTACGAATCTCAGTCATGATAACGCTCTTTTACAGGCAGATTATGAGGCAACTATAACGCCACTGTGCTTTTAATGCGAGATCATCAACCATATCAAATTTTCGTTGGCGGGAATTCAACTTAATGAAACAGAGGGGGGTCAGGTCTAGAATTGAAGCAGCGCTTGCTTCAATTCTAGACCTGACCCCCCTCTTGTGTGCTTATCTCAAGTAAGGTTCGAGGTGAAGCGGGAGCCCCACTGTGCGGTGCGGAGAGCCATTCAGGCCTGACCCTTTCACGACCTTTCCCCATCCCCGACCGACAGCAAAGCGCGCTATTTCAGCTTGCGATACTTCACCCGGTGCGGTTGATCCGCGGCAGAACCCAGCCGCGCCTTACGATCCTCCTCGTAATCCGTAAAGTTGCCCTCGTGGAACACCACCCCACCATCGTCCTCATAGGCCAGGATGTGCGTGGCAATCCGATCCAGAAACCAGCGATCGTGCGAGATAACCATAGCGGCGCCCGGGAACGCCAGCAGTGCTTCTTCCAGTGCACGCAGGGTTTCCACATCCAGGTCGTTGGTGGGCTCATCCAGCAGCAGCACATTCGCGCCCTGCTTCAGCAACTTGGCCAGGTGCAGCCGATTGCGCTCGCCACCCGACAAATCCTTCACAAATTTCTGCTGATCCGCGCCCTTGAAGTTGAAGCGGCCCACATAGGAGCGGGAGTTCACCTCGTAGCTGCCGATGCGGATGATGTCCTGCCCGTCCGATAACTCCTCCCACACGGTCTTGTCGCCGGACAGGTCATCACGGGACTGATCCACGTAGGCCAGCTGCACGGTTTCGCCCACATTCACCTCGCCCCCGTTCGGCTGCTCCACACCCATGAGTATCCTGAACAGGGTGGATTTACCCATACCGTTGGCGCCGATAATGCCGACGATACTGCCCTTGGGTACCGTGAAGCTGACATCGTCAAACAATAAACGGTCGCCGAAGGTTTTTTTCAGGTTCTTCACCTCGATGACATTGTCACCCAGGCGCGGCCCCGGCGGGATGTAGATCTCGTTGGTCTCGTTGCGTGCCTGGAAATCCTGTGATTGTAATTCCTCGAAGCGTTGCAGGCGCGCTTTACTCTTGGCCTGGCGACCT
>QNFR01000075.1 GCA_003646405.1 Gammaproteobacteria bacterium | reverse complement strand
GGGCAGCGGTGGATTTGGCCTTCGTGTTACGAATCAGCCATACCACACTTCCCATTTAACCCACCCAGCGGTAACCGAAGTCACAGCGGTGGGCACCTAGTACGGGCGGCACTTTAGGGGGGCGGGAGCTTTTTGTCAAATGGTTGTGAGCTGGTGGTGCGCTTCGCGTAGAATCCAGGTATCACTGATTAAAGAGCAAGACCAAACCCTTGACCATCACACCTGAAGTCATCGCCCAGGTTACTACATTGCTAGGCAGACGGCCCCGCGGACTGGAAGGTATCGCCGTGGCGCACCCCGATGGCCGGCCCATAGTGATACGCGTCGCCTCCCTGGTGGTTGACAAACCTTTTCCCACATTGTTCTGGCTGCTTGACCCGGACCTTTGCTATCGCATCGACCAGGCGGAGGCTACCGGCCTTATCAAGGCGTTGCAGCAACGCATCGATGCAGCGCCCGAACTACAGCGCACAATGCGCGATGATCATCGGCTGCATATCAAATTGCGTGAGGATTACATGACGCCTGCCATCCGCCAGCGACTGGCCGAGCTCAATTTTAGCGAGGTGTTTGCCAGCAAGGGCATTGGCGGCATCGCTGATTGCAAACGCATTCGTTGCCTGCACACCTGGTATGCGGCCCATCTGGTGGTGCCCAATACGGTGGGCCTTTTGCTGGACGACTACTGGCGACAGTACGATGGCTGAATTATCCGCCAAACGGTGATAAGTGAACGCAACACGGTGTTTTGCGAGTAAAAATACAGGCCAGGTAACTTCTCCACACTGCCGACAATCCACAATACCACTCGTTTATTATGGTCTTTGGCAAAGTTGCGGGTTTTCACTGGGCCTACTAGACTTGGAGTCCAGGTGTTGAAATTCGCCGGCTGGTTCCTCCCTCGGGGTGAGACATGGGGAGCTGCCTGATTAGGAAATTATGGCTACGATGGGGCGTTCGTTTAAAGAAAAACTGTTGTTGCTGCTTACGGCCATTCTCGCCGTAGCGGTTACGCCATTTGCGATTATGCGGTTCAGGCATGAGCAATGGGCAGCGGCATTGCTGGATACCAGTATCATTTTCGTCATGCTGGGGTTGTTTCTGCATGTATATTTCACGCGGCAAACTCGTGGTCCGGGGATAACCTTAAGCCTGATATTCACGGTGGCAGCACTGGGCTCTATATTTTTGCTGGGCATCGGTCAGATCTACTGGGCATACCCCGCGCTGACAGCGGCATTTTTCCTGCTTAAAACCAGGTACGCTGCGCTATTGAGTGTTGTGTCATTGCTTGCCATAGAGGCGATGCTGTGGAATTCCGCATCTCCCGCCACAATTTTCACTATCTCCCTGACTTTAGTGACCGGTGTACTGTTTGCCTACTCGTTCGCCGTAACGGCGAACCGCCAGAGGTCAAGACTGAGGCACCTCGCTACTATCGACCCTCTCACCGGCACGGGTAATCGCCGAGCACAAAACGAAAAAATCGATTCAGTGAACGCGTTGTTCCGTCGCGCCCAGGTTCCCGGCAGTATCCTGATACTGGACATAGATTACTTCAAGAAAATTAATGACACTCACGGTCATATCGTTGGTGATGATGTCCTTGTCGAGGTGGCTGATTTAATCCGCGCCAGTACCCGTCCCACTGAGACGCTGTATCGCTATGGCGGAGAAGAGTTCATTGTCATAGCCGAACATACGGATCTGGAGGGCGCTGCCCATTTGGCTGAGAAATTGCGCGGGCTCATTGAACAAAAGGTCTTTGTCTCAGATATACGGCTCACCATGTCCTTCGGTGTCGCCGAACTGCAACCCAGTGAAGGCCGTCAGGGGTGGCTCATTCGCGCCGATAAGGCACTGCTGCGGGCCAAGAGCGAAGGTAGAAACCGTGTCGTACTGGATGTCCCCGCGGAAATTACGCTATTGTCTCAAGTTGCGGCAGCGGGAAAATGACCATGAACGTCATGGTTAACCGCAGGCGCCGATGTGTCCGCAGGCCGTGCAGAAATCGCATCCATCGCGCTTGATAACCGCGGGGACACTGCACTCCTCACAAACTTTGCCCACCAACTGAAAGTTCACCACCTTATCAATCTCAGGCGCCTTGTTCGCCTCTTGCAGCATACCCAGTCCCTTGATCGGGTAGCCATCCGCATCCAGGATACCCAGCATGGTGTAGCGATGAATCAACAGGCGCGCTATGTACGCCACGGTGCTGGGTTGTATAGACTGTTTCTCGCTACCGGGGGTTCGGGCGAAGAAGTCACCCTGCGGCTCTTTCAGATCTTTCAGGCCACGCAACTTCTTGCCTATCCAGGCGGGGTCAAGCACCCGCATATCCAGGCTCAGGCTTTTGGTCAGACCGTTGAACTCCAGAGGGTACGCACCAGACAACCATACGCTGTAGGGGCGGTGGGAGCCGTCAGGCAGGACGCATTCTTTGAGAAATAGCGCGAAGTCATCGCCAGTTGCCGGATTGTTCACATCAACGGTCCAGGATAGTGTGCCGTCCACGCCAGACTTCGGCTCCTTGCGGGAAAACATGGCATCGACTAGCGGACTGGACTGATTTTCACAATGATCAAAACTCCCCAGTTCCTGGCAGCGGTGGCTCACCAGGCGAGCAAGCGCACTGACGGAACCGGGTACGATTTCCCTGGCGCCATTTGGCATGGTCATCTGAAAGGGTATGGTCGGGGTTTTGGAGAGTGAGTTCAACTTGATCTTGAGCCACTCACGGTCTTCACTGCGCATGTCCATCGACAGGTTCTTGGCCAGCGCGCCCATGCCGCGAGGCGTATTCTCACCGTTGACCCAGACCTCAAAGGGGTGGTTGCCACCATTCTCGATATGGCCTACGAACACGGCAAAACGGTGTTCGGGGTTATCAATCAGGTAAGTGATGGACGGTGTGCCGCCAGCGAAACTGGGGCGATGCGCCCAACGCAGGGTAGCCAGCGCAACCTCGGGTGTTTCGGTAATGTGCAGTTTGCGATCAGGTTCGGACTGATCCAGGTCCTGGGGTTTCCCGGCGCTGTCTTCAACGGACAGTACACTACCGATGATCGTATTGGGTCGGTAGGTGGTGATCCCTTTCAGGCCATTCTTCCACGCATTGATGTAGATATCCTGGAACTGTTGGAATGGATAGTCCGCAGGTACGTTGACTGTTTTTGAAATAGAGGCACAAATGTACGGCTGGATAGCCGCTTGCATGAGCATGTGATCGTTAGCGCTGATATCCAGAGCGCTGACGAACTGCTCGGGCAGGTTGTCGAGGTCGCCGCCCTGCAGGCGGTATTGGCGGTACGCGTGGTCTTCAACCATGTATTCCGTGTTGGAACCGTTCGCTTCACGCTTTTTGCGCTTGTAGAACCAGGAAAACGCAGGCTCAAGCCCATTGGAGCAATTGTCGGCGAATGCCAGCGAGATGGTGCCGGTGGGCGCTATGGAAAGCAGATGGCTGTTACGTATACCGTGCTTTTTGATCCTGCTGCGAATATCTTTGGGCAGGCGCTTGGCCATACCGCTGTGCAGGAACTTATTGGCGTCAAATTTTGGGAAGGCACCCTTTTCTATAGCCAGGTCGATGGACGCCTCGTAAGCGGCATCACGCATACGGCGGGTTAGATCAGCGGCAAAATCACGGCCTTCCTGGCTGTCGTAGCGCAGCCCCAGCATGATCAGTATGTCGCCCAGGCCCGTGTAGCCCATACCGATGCGGCGTTTGTCAGCGGCCTCCTGCTGTTGCTGCGGTAAGGGCCACGCGGTTGCGTCAAGCACGTTGTCCAGCATACGTACAGCGACCTTCACTTCTTTGCAGAAATGGTCGTAATCGAAGGCGGCCCGGTCGGTGAATGCATCAGTGGCGAAGGCGCACAGGTTGAAAGAGCCCAGGCAGCAGCAGCCGTAATCGGGAATGGGGATTTCGCCGCAGGGATTTGTTGCTTCGATTATTTCACAGTAGTGGAGGTTGTTCTCCTGATTGATGCGATCCAGGAACAGAACGCCTGGCTCGGCGGCGTTGTAGGTGTTTTTCATGATGGCATCCCAGACTTCCCCGGGGTCGATCCTGGCATAGACCCACTTGCCATCGTCGCGCCGGTACGCGCCTTCCGTACGCAATTGGTTGTTCGACTCAACTTCATGTACCAGTTCAAAGGGCGTATCGTTTACCACCGCTTCCATGAATTCATCCGTGATGCCCACGGAGATGTTGAAATTATTCAGTTTGCCGGACTCACCCTTGGCCCCGATGAACGCCAGGATATCCGGGTGATCGCAACGCAGTACGCCCATCTGGGCGCCACGGCGAGAGCCGGCGGATTCAACGGTGGAGCAGGACTGATCAAAGACATGCATGTACGACACAGGACCTGAGGCGGAGCTGGCAGTGCCCATCACTTTGGCACCCGCGGGACGGATGGAACTGAAGTCGTAACCGACACCGCCGCCACGGCGCATGGTCTCCGCCGCATCGCGCAGGGCGTGGTAGATGCCTTGCTTACCATTCACGGTGCCGGAAATGGAGTCCCCGACAGGCTGCACAAAGCAGTTTATCAGTGTGACATTCTTGATATCGGTACCCGCAGCGCTGTTGATACGGCCACCGGGGATGAAGCCTGCTTCCAGGGCTTCAAGGAATACGGGAGTAAAGATATCCGGGTTCTCTTCTTGCTCGGCGAGCGCCCTGGCGACACGCTGCCGGATGGCAAGCACCATCTCGGGGCCGTCAAGATTCTGCTCCGGGCCCTTCGCATACTTCTCGCGTAGAACGTCAATACTGACCGCCTGCCACTCGTTTTCTGCGGTCATTTGTAATTTGGATTCTGTCGTCATAGTGCTCATGGCTTACCCCGTAATGGTCGGGCGGTGTTGTTAATGGGGAAGGAGTAGGGCTGGATTTTGGGCATAAGGGCTACTCGTATAATTTTTATTAGATACTACATATTGGAAACAACAAGCCATTATACTACCACATATAGTGTTCGAGAGGGAAAATCAGTGCAGATCTTTGATCTAGCACAAGAAAAGTCTTCTATTTGGGGATGTGTTCGCAGAAAATACTGGTTTGCGGGCTCCACGCTCGGCAATCCGGGTTGTAATGCAGCGAGTTGTACCTTACATACAGGGCTGTGCTGTGCTGAATTGATCTGTGATCTGTGATCTGGCAGGGTAAAGCGGCATTTTACAGTCGGGATGATCGGATACCAGGATGAAAACTCCGTTGAATATAATCGCCTTTTGTTGTCGTCTTAATCGGACGGTCATGGCTGCACTTGTCACCTTGGCACTGAGCGCCTGTGTATCAATGCCCCCCAATGACCATCAGATAAGCAGTACTGTGCTGACTGATACAGACGATACCACAATGGGTAGAAGCGTTACTGAGGCAGTGGCGAGCAATGGCGGGAAAACGGGTGTTCTACTCCTGAATACGGGATTGGGTGCTTTTGTTGCTCGAGCAGTGTTGGCGATTAATGCCGAGCGCAGCCTGGATGTACAGTATTACCTGCTTCATCGGGATTTGTCGGGAAGGCTGCTACTCGACCAACTGCTTAAGGCTGCGGATCGGGGTGTTCGGGTGCGGCTGCTGGTGGACGATATGGACATGGCTGCAGTCGATCTTGGCATTGCCGTGATGGATGCGCACCCCAACATGGAAGTTCGTCTGTTTAATCCCTTCGCACGCAATCGCACTCGGCTTGTGCAGTATGTGTCACGTTTTGGCTCGGTCACTCGCCGCATGCACAATAAGTCATTTACCGCGGACAACCAGCTATCCATTATTGGCGGACGCAATGTGGGGGACGAGTACTTTGAAGCAGGCGCCGAGTCAGGGTTTGCTGATATGGATGTCCTGCTGGCAGGGCCTGCGGTGAAAGAGGTATCAAAATCCTTTGATCTGTATTGGAACAGTGCCCTGAGCTATACGGCAAACAGCCTGGGTGAGCCAGTGCCCTCAGATGCTACAAAGACCGAGGCATGGGAGAGCCTGCAGAAATGGGTCACTAGCAAGGAGAGTTCCGCCTATATCCAGGCACTTCGAACCTCAGACCTGGGTCGGGCGATCAAATCTAAAGAGGTGGAATATCACTGGGCTGATGTCGAGATATTTTACGATCATCCTGATAAAATCAGCGCCGACCGCGATCAGACACATTTGCACATGAGTCGGCACCTCAGTCCCTATTTCGACGATGCGAAAAGTGAAGTTTTTATCATTTCGCCCTATTTTGTGCCCGGCAAGAGGGGCACTCAAAAATTGTGTGGATTGAGCGAAAAAGGGGTCGACGTCAGAGTGTTGACAAACTCCCTGGCCTCCACTGACGTTGCGGTTGTGCACGCGGGTTACTTGAGGTATCGAAAGAAACTACTCAAGTGTGGGGTGCGCCTTTACGAGGCCAATAGCAAACTGGTGATGAGAGACGCAAACCTGTCGGGGTACAATGTCGAGAACCGCAGGCGCAAGAAAAAGCTGGGAATGTCAAGATCCAGCTTGCACGCCAAAATGTTTTTATTCGATCGCCGGTTTACCTTTGTAGGCTCTCTCAATCTTGACCCGCGTTCGATCACAGAAAACACTGAAATCGGAGCAGTCATTGATTCACGGGTAATCGGTGAGGAGCTGGCCCAGGCTATGCTCAATAAGGTCCCGAAAATAGCATTCACTGTGACGCTGGATGAAAACGGAAAAATCCGCTGGGACGGTTATGAAAATGGTGAGCCCGTTACCTATACCAGGGAGCCACATACCGGGTTCTTCAAACGTGCGGGCACCCAGTTTATGCGTATTCTGCCCATAGAATCGCAAATTTAGAGCACTCGCGAAACCACGAAATTTTGATTATGGTAGGGCGTCTCATCTCCTTATCACCGCCAGGCGGAGAACGGTGACCGCAGTTGTACACATCGGTTGACAGGGAAAACGTACCGACCAAGCCTGATCGGTGGTATATTGTGCGCCCTTTACGCACGGGGCACGCTCCCGTAACACAGCGACAAACTGGATTTGGTAATGACTGTCAGTACAGACGATCTTCGTATACAAAAGACCAAAGAATTAATTTCTCCCGAGAAATTGATCGCCGATATCAGTGTCAGCGAAACGGCGGCGGAAACCGTGGCCAATGCGCGGCGCAGCATTCACCGTATTCTCAGTGGTGAGGATGATCGCTTGCTGGTTATTGTGGGTCCCTGCTCGATTCATGATCCGGTGGCTGCCCGGGAATACGCCGCCGGGCTGAAGCAGGTTGCAGACGCTGTCTGTGATGAACTGTTTATAGTGATGCGCGTGTACTTTGAAAAGCCGCGTACCACGGTGGGATGGAAGGGGCTGATCAACGACCCCGACCTCGATAATACTTTCCAGATCAATAAGGGGTTGCACCTGGCGCGGCAGTTACTGCTGGATCTTGCCGCTATGGGCCTGCCCACCGGCACCGAGTACCTGGATCTGATCAGCCCGCAATACTACGCGGACCTTATTTCCTGGGGCGCGATTGGCGCGCGCACTACCGAGAGCCAGACCCACCGGGAGCTGTCTTCCGGGCTGTCCTGCCCGGTGGGCTTTAAAAATGCCACGGACGGAGATATCCAGGTGGCTATCGACGCGATCAAGTCCGCCTCCCAGCCACATAACTTCCTGTCGGTAACCAAGCAGGGCCATTCCGCCATCTTCCAGACCACCGGTAATGAGGATTGCCATATCATCCTGCGCGGCGGCAAACACCCCAACTACGATATGTTTTCAGTGGACGATGCGGGCACCATGCTGGACAAAGCCGGCCTGGCGTCGCGCATTATGATCGACGCCAGTCACGCCAACAGTCGCAAGATTCCCGCGCGCCAGATCGACGTGACCAGCGATATCGCCACCCAGGTGGCCCGCGGCAACCAGAGTATTTTTGGCATCATGTTGGAGAGCAACCTGGTTGAAGGGCGCCAGAATGTCGTGGACGGTCAACCCCTGACCTACGGCCAGAGTATTACCGATGCCTGTATCAACTGGGAGGATACCGAGTCCCTGCTGCAGGAACTCGCCACGGCGGTGCGCTCGCGCCGCGCAGTGTAACCACCACACCCCCGCTCAGCTGCACCGCGCGGAATTACCCGACGCGGGAGAGATTTATTGTGCTTCCTGTTCCAGCCACAGGCCAAACAGCTTATACCAGATGGACAATATTACAGCACCGGCAAACAGGCCGATAATACCCGACAGGATCATGCCACCGATGGCGCCGATCAGGATCACCGGCATGGGAATATCCAGGCCCCTGCCCATCAGCATCGGCTTGAGGAAACTGTCGCTGCCCCCGGCCACCAGTTGGTACACGGTGAAGATCACCGCAGTGGTGGTATCGGCGGTGGAAAACATATAGCCCATGATGGGCGCCAGTACGATCAGGGGGGGTAATTGCGCGATGGCCAGGAACAGCACGATGACGGTCAAGATAGGCGCCCCCGGAACACCCGCCACGAACAGGCCGATACCCACCAACACGGTCTGGATGATGGCCACACCAATGACACCCTGTAACACGCTGCGCACGGTGGCCACGATCAGCGCGGCCCACTCACTACCCATGTGCGCTCCGCCCACCCTGATGAAGAAACGGTGCGCGGCATTGCCGCAAGGCTCCGCAAAAGCCATGAAGCCACCGGCGATAATCAGCGATACCACGAACATCAATACACCCAGTAAACTGCTGCCGGCTTTCTTGGCCAGGGTGGTTAACAGGTCTTTTATCTGGGGCGAGGCCTTGGTCAGTACGCCTTCCAGGTCCCGATTGGCGGCGGACCAGAGGTTGAAAACTTTTTCTCCGACCAGGGGCCAATCCTGCACGTCCGCAGGGGGTGGTGGCACCTGCACCTCCCCGTCTTCGAACGCAACGTGGGCTTTCTTCAGGCCCTCCAGGCCGGCCGTGGTCACCGACCAGGTGGGTATCACCAGCGCCAGTATGAAAAATAGTGTGACCACGGTGGCGGCCAGCCCGCGCTTACCACCGATTTTGGGCTCCAGCCATTTCACCAGGGGGAAAGCCGCCATGGCGATGATCGCGCCCCACAGGATAGGGGTCATGAAGGGCCTGATGATATCGAAGGAAAACATCAGTAATACGAGTAGCAGGCCGATACGCAGGGCCGACTCGACCATGTTGCGCACGAATAGTGGATCGTACTCCGTATTGGGCGTGGGAGCGGGGGCTGGCGTACTCGTTGATTCTTCCATGTTGATCACCTTTGTGATTGTGTCATTGTTGTTTATTTCACGACCTTACTGGTCCGCGCGCCTATCATACTCGCAACGACCACGGCCATATAGAAGGTGCCGCAAATCGCCTGCAGGTACGCCAGTACCCGACTGACAGGTACGGCGGGGCTGATGTCACCGTAGCCGAGACTGGTCATCGTGACGTAGCTGAAATAGGTGACGGTGGTGAAATTGTCCGCCCATTTCCCATACTCTATGCCGTTAAGCGCACCGTGCCAGAACTCGAGCGTGATCAGGTACAGGATTGACCAGATCAGTCCCAGCAGCAGGTAGATGGCGACGGCGCCAATAATGGTATTGGCGTTTACGCGTCCGGAAAACAGCACTTGCCTGCCGGCGGCGTAGGCCATACCACAATAAAATATCAATATGGCCGTCAGGCTGGCCAATGGCGTCATGGACCAACTGGTGAATTCACGCAGGAGGTTGACGACCAGCATCAGTACCATCATCGCCAGGACAAAGCGCCGCCACTTTTTATTCAGGTTCAGGCTGAAGTAAGCGACCCCCTCGGTTAACAGCATGATGCCCTGTAGCAATCGATGTTCATCGGTCTCCGGGATGGAACGCAAAACAGCAGACGCTATCAGCAGCACGATCAGCGCCAGGGTGAAATAGAAAAAATTATTGTGTGCGGTGACGCCTTCCACAGCCGGTATCCCTTGTCTTTAGCAGGTGTTATGTACCGGACAATACCATGACGGAAGCCGTCAGGCCAAAACGCAACTCCACCCCCGCCGGCACCTTGTCCAGTTTGATGCGCACCGGTATGCGCTGGGCCAGGCGAATCCACTGGAACACCGGTTTGATACTGGGCAGCAGGTTGGCGCCGGTGTTGCCATCCGAGGGCGCGATGCCCCAGCCCAGGGATTCCACCGTGCCCTGCAGGGGTAGCTCGGGGTAGGCCATCAGTGTCACGCGAGCCGGGTCGCCGATCTTGAAGCGGCCGATCTGGCTTTCCCGGAAGTAGCCGAATACCCAGAAGCTGTTGCTGTCCACCAGGGCGATGATGGGGGTGCTGGCCACCGCCTGGGTGCCGATCTGGAAATCGACATTGGACACGTAACCTTCTACTGAAGCATGCACCCGGGTATAGCTGAGGTTGAGTTTCGCGCTGCGCAGGGTTTCCTGTGCCACGTCGATCTGGCTCAGGGACTGTAGGTAATTGGCCTCGCGTCGGTTCAGGTCTTTCTGGGAGACCGCGCCGGGGTCTTTTTCAAAGATTTCCTGGAGACGGTCATATTCGATTTTCGAGGATTTGGAACTGATCCGGGCCCGCTTCAGATTGGCCTCGGCCTGAGCGATGGCGATCTCGAAAAACTCCGGGTCGATCTCAAACAACAAATCGCCCTCATGCACAAACTGGTTGTCGATAACGGCGATGCCGGTCACCATGCCGGTCACCCTGGGGGACACCTGGATCACGTGCCCGCGCACCTGGCCGTTGCGTGTCCAGGGGTTGTTGATGTACTCATCGAAGGTCTGGTAGGCATACCAGGCAACAGCGGCGATTATTGCCAGGTTGATGATGCCAAGACCGAGTTTTTTGACGAATTTCACTTAGTGTACCTATATTTTTATCCAGAAGGCGTTCATCAGCAGGATGTAAAGTGTCATCAGCGTCAGAAAAGTGGTGGATGGGAACATGATATAGCGGCTCAGGCGCAGTTTGTTCAGTACCGTGATACTCAGCCAGGCACCCACTAGCGCGACAGTGAATACCGGCACCAGTGGCGACAGGTAGACATCGCCCAGGGCGAGCTCATGGGGGAGTTCATTCATCCCGGTCTTCCCCGACAATGGTCTCGGGCTCGAGATAATCGCCCCAGTCGGTGCGCGACCTCATCTGCTCCACCGTTTCCGGTTTGACTATCGGCAGATCGGTGAAAGATTCCCAACCGCCGCCCAGGGCTTTGTACAGCGTGACCACCTGGTTGGCGATATTGCCGCGGGTCTGCGCGTACACGTCCTCCCGCAGGGTCATCTTTTCCACGGTGCTGAGCAGTCGTTGGTAGGTCACCAGGCCATTGTTGTACTGGTTGGCGGAGATGTTGAAGGCACGTATGGAGGCCTCCACGGCCTTGAAATCGTACTCGCTCTTGTCCACGGTATAGCGGTAGGCCTCTATTGCGTTGGATACCTCGCGCACCGCTTCGAGCACATTCTGGTTGTAGTTGGCCAGGCTCTCCTGGAACAGGGCGTCCTCGATACGCACCCGGTTTTTAATGCGGCCGTACTGGAAAATATTCCAGCTGAAGCCCGGTCCTATAGAGGCGGTCAAGGCATCGGAGAAATCGAAACTGTTGCTGGAACCAACGGTCTGGCTCACACCGGCGGAGCCGAACAGGAAAAATTGCGGGTACAGGTCCGCTTCGGTCAAACCGATGCGGGCGCTCTGGGCGCGGGTGAGTAATTCGGCGACTTGCAGGTCCGGGCGGCGCAGGAGCAACTGGGGGTCGATTTGGGTATCCAGGTCCGACACCCTGGGGATCACCGAGGCTTTCGTGTAATCCATGGTCGCGATTTCGTCCCGCGCGGTCGCTGTGATGCGCTGGTCCAGGCTGCGCGAATCCGGCTGCTGCGCCAGGGCCAGCAGCGGATCAATATCCTCGGGCCGGGTGCCCAGCAACACTGCGATGGCGTTGCGCGCCTGCAGGCGGGTGATGTTCAGTCCCGGCAGTGAGCCCTGGGTGGCATACAGCTGGGTTTTGGCCTGCTGTACATCGAGTTCAGAGACATTGCCGGATTCGAATTGTACCTGGGTCATTTCCACCACGCGCTGTTGTATGGCGATGTTCTGTTGTGACAGGAACATGCGTTCCTGCGCGGTGCGGTAGTTGATGTAGTTGCGGGCGATTTCGGCGCTGACACTGACCAGTACATCGTGATAAGAGGCGATGGTGGCGTACAGGCTGGCCTCGGAGGATTCTATGCCCCGGGCGTATTTGCCCCAGATGTCCATCTCCCAGCCCACATCCAGGCCTACGCCGGCGGACTTGAACCAGTCTTTATTGCGGTACAGCGCACTGTAATTACCATTGACCTGTTGCTGCTGGGGGAAGATCAGGGCATCGCTGATACCCAATGCCGCGCGTGCCTGTACGATACGCAATCCGGCCGCTTCTATGGACAGGTTTTGCCGCGCCCCCCGGTCGATCAGGTCAGTCAGTACAGGGTCTTCAAACTGTTGCCACCAATCGGTGACGGTGC
>QNFR01000074.1 GCA_003646405.1 Gammaproteobacteria bacterium | reverse complement strand
GGTACTGCCAGCCAGTATCAGTATTGTGCAGGCCAGGGCGCGCAGCATGTGACTATTGCAGCGCTTTGGCCGCCTCCAGGGCGAAGTAGGTGAGGATACCGTCACAGCCGGCCCGCTTGAAGGACAGCAGGGACTCCAGCATCACGGGCTCTTGCTGTAACCAACCTTGCGCAAAGGCCGCCATGTGCATGGCGTATTCACCGCTGACCTGGTAGGCGAAGGTGGGCGCCTGCAATTCATCTTTTACCCGGCGCACGATATCCAGGTAGGGCATACCGGGCTTGACCATGATCATGTCCGCGCCCTCGGCCAGATCAAGCGCACATTCGTGCAGGGCCTCATCGCTGTTGGCTGGGTCCATCTGGTAGCTGTATTTATTACCCCCCTTGATATTGCCCGAGGAACCGACCGCATCGCGGAAGGGACCGTAGTAGGAGGAGGCGTACTTGGCGGCGTAGGCCATGATCAGGGTGTTGTGGAAGGCGCCGCTCTCCAGTGCCGTGCGAATGGCGCCGATCCGGCCATCCATCATGTCCGAGGGGGCCACTACATCCGCACCGGCCTCGGCGTGGGATAGAGCCTGTTTAACCAGGACTTCACTGGTCACATCATTGAGCACGTAACCGGCGTCGTCGATAATACCGTCCTGACCGTGGGTAGTGAAGGGGTCCAGCGCCACGTCGGTGATGACACCCAATTCCGGCAGCGCATCCTTTAGCGCGCGCACCGTACGCTGCACCAGTCCCTCGGCATTGAAGGACTCTTGTGCCATCAGGCTTTTGCGCTCGGCTGCCACTACCGGGAACAGTGCGATAGCCGGGATACCCAGTTGCTGGATTTCCCGGGCCTGCTGCAGCAACAGGTCGATACTGAGCCGTTCAATACCGGGCATGGAGGGAATAGCTTCCCGTTGGCCGTTGCCCTCCAGGACAAACACCGGAAAAATAAAATCCGCCGGCGTCAGCTCATTTTCCCTTACCAGGCGGCGGGCAAAGTCATTGGCCCGCAGACGGCGCATGCGGGTCTGGGGAAACGGGCCGCGCTGTGTTGTGAATGTCATTTGAATTCCTCGATCAAAGGCTGGCGAAGGCCGTTCTGGCGGCCGCGACAGTTTGCGCAATATCGCCCTCGCCGTGGGCGCTGGACATAAAGCCCGCCTCGTAGGACGCCGGCGCGAGATAAACGCCGTGTTCCAGCATCAGGTGGAAAAATTGATTAAAGGCCGCACTGTCACACGCCATGACCTGGCTGTAATTGCCCACATCCTGTTCACGGGTAAAGAAACCGCCGAACATACTACCCACATGATTGGTGGTGAAAGGGATGCCCGCATCTCTGGCGGCATCGCGCAGACCCTGGCACAGCGCCTCAGTGTGGGCGAACACCGGTTCATAGAATCCCGGCTCTGATATGAGTTCCAGGGTGGCGAGGCCGGCGGCCATGGCGATGGGGTTGCCGGACAAAGTGCCCGCCTGGTACACCGGTCCCAGCGGGGCAATCTGCTCCATTATGTCGCGCTTGCCACCAAAGGCGCCCACGGGCATACCGCCGCCGATGACCTTGCCCAGCGTGGTCAGGTCGGCCTCGATACCGTAGTAACCCTGCGCCCCCTGCAGGCCCAGGCGGAACCCGGTCATCACCTCGTCCAGGATCAGCACCGCACCACTGGCGGTGCAAACTTCTCGCAGGGTTTGCAAAAATCCGGGCGCCGGTGGAATGCAGTTCATATTGCCCGCCACCGGTTCCACGATCACACAGGCGATTCGGTCCCCGTATTGGGCAAAGGCCTGGCGCACACCCTCGCTGTCGTTGTAGGTCAGGGTCATAGTGTGGTCTGCCACCGCGGCGGGTACGCCCGGTGAGCTGGGCACACCCAGGGTGAGTGCGCCGGAGCCGGCTTTGACCAACAGGGCATCTGAATGACCGTGGTAGCAGCCTTCGAATTTGACGATGGTGTCACGTCCGGTATAGCCCCGGGCCAGGCGAATAGCGCTCATGGTGGCCTCGGTGCCCGAGTTGACCATGCGCACCATGTCCATGCCCGGCATGATGTCGCAGATGCGGTCCGCCAGTTCAATCTCCAGCTCGGTGGGGGCGCCAAAGCTGAGGCCTTTTTCGCTTTGTTGCACCACCGCCTCGCGCACCGCCGGATGGTTGTGACCCATAAGCATGGGGCCCCAGGACAAGACGTAGTCGATATAGCGCTTGCCCTGGCAGTCAAATACATAGGGGCCCTCGCTGCGCTCGATAAATACCGGGGTGCCACCCACGGCTTTGAAGGCGCGCACCGGCGAATTGACACCGCCGGGGATGTGTCGTTTGGCGCGTTCGAACAGTTGTTCTGAAGTGCTCATAGTTTCCTTGTCCTGAGTGATGTTCCCCACTGGCGTTAAGCGTTCGCAGTGAGAGGATTTAGCGGGGCTGGGGCGAATGGTACTTACTTCAGGTGAAATTGGCTACGTCCCCCTGCTTCCGGGAGTTTTTTGCCCTGCTCAGTTAGAACTTCATGCCTTTGCAGGGCAAAAAACTCCCGGAAGCAGCTACCTGCGGACGCATTCAACAAGCGGGATATCGAGGTTAGCACAAAGTAACTGTGCGGTGCGGGTGGGGCCGCTTATTGCCAATAGCGCTAAAAAGGCTTGATTACCGCCAATATCACGATGGCAAACAGAAACAGCACCGGAACTTCGTTGAAAAACCGGTAAAATACATGACCGTGCGTGTTGAGGTTATTGTTGATAGCGTGTACATAGCGGCCGCACTGCAGGTGGTAGACAAACAGGAAGGTCACGCCACCCAGCTTGAGCCACATCCATTTCGATTGCAGGTAGTAGTCCGGATTCATGGCGATCATGGCCACGCCCAGGGCGATGGCGATAATCATAAAAGGGGTGACAAAGCGGTACAGCTTGCGCGCCATCACGGCCAGTTGTGCGCGAACCACCCGGTGCTCGCTGGCGGCGTAGTACACGAAGATGCGAGGCAGGTAGAAGAGGCCGGCAAACCAGCAAACGACGAAAATAATATGGAAGGCCTTCAGCCAGAGCATGTTGTGACCTCTGTAATGGGTTTTGTCATATTCTTGCCAGGGAAAATTTCTCGATGCTTTCCCGGGTTACCACACCGTGCAGTATCCGCTTACCGGTATTGGCACTACGCCCGTAAACACAAACCGCTTCGGCTGTGTCGGAACGCATGGTATCCATGGCCTGGCGCAGTGTGGCCTGCATCGGCACCGGCGCGATACTCCAGCGGCGGATATCGGCCTCTGTCAGGTCGGTAGCCGCGTCGTCATCCATGCGTTGCAGTGACAGCCAGTCCAGCAACTCACGACCCTGCACCAGGTAGAGGTCTTCCCCCTTCCGTCCCACCAGACACCAGGTCGGCGTAAACTCAAGCAGGGGTTCGAGGTCTTGCGCTTGCAAGGTGATCGGGACTCTTACCACCCGGGTATCCATGGTGGAGTTGACATCGGTGCGGTGCAACAGCTGGTTCAGTGGATCATCAGGAACCAGCCGTTGTAACTGACGTAATACCGTCTGGTGAGCGGAGCGCTGGTGAAAGATGCCGGTGTTGGTGAGGGTGGCGGTCACTATGGCCAGCATAGCCGCCATACTGATACTGATGGACCCGGTCAGTTCTATGACTGCCAGGATAGCCGCCAGTGGCGCATTGAGCACCGTGCCCATAGCCGCACCCATGCCGATGACAATATACAGGGTGGGGTCTGAGGCCAGGTCCGGCTGGAGCATGACGCCGGCTATGCCCAGCGCCCCACCTATACAGGCGCCGATCAACAGGTTCGGGCCAATAAGGCCCAGAGGCATGCCCACGCCGCAACTAACCGCTGTTGCGATTAGTTTGCACCCGGCGATAATCAGCAGCGCATTAAGGGCCAGTTCGCCGTGCAGGGCGAGGTTCAAGGTGTCATAGCCTACGCCCAGAATTTGTGGCACGGCCAGCGCCAGGGTGCCGGTGAAGGTGCCAGCCAGGGCGAAGCGCAGTGCTACCGGCCAGTGGGACAGGCGTGCGGAGAACTTGATGATACGAATGAACGCCGCCACGGCGACACCGCAACAAAGCCCCAGCAATATGATATAGGGTATCTCCAGCAGTGAGTTCAGTTGCAGCGGGGGAATGCTGAACAGGGCGCCACCGCCTGACAGGAAGTGGCTTACCGCCGCAGCTGACACGGCCGCTAACATCACCGGGATAAACCCCACCACGCTGTACTCCGCGATGACTACTTCCATGGCGAAAATCACGCCTGCCAGGGGAGTGTTGAAGGCGGCGGCGATACCGCCGGCCGTGCCACAGGCGATCAATATACGCAGGCTGTTGTTGGGTAAGCTCAGCCACTGCCCCAGCAGGCTGTTCACGGCGGCGCCCAAATGTACCCCCGGGCCTTCCCGGCCTCCGGCCTGGCCTGTGGCCAGGGCGAATGTGCCGCCCACAAACTGTACCAGCGCATTGCGCAGGGGCAGTACGCCGTAGTGGGAGTGCATGCGGCTGATGACGTGGACAACGCCGGTTTCACGATCTTCAGGCTTGAGCAGCGAGTAGAGAATACCCAGGATAGTGGCGCCACCTGCCGGCAGGGCAAAGTGCGCCCAGTATGGCAGTGCCTCGAAGTCTTCGCCGCCGTCGCCAACACCCCAAATTCCGGCCACTTCCCCGATGGCCAGTTCAAAGCCCAGTACCACCAGCCCGGAAGCGATGCCGCCTACGATGCCCAGCAGGGAATAGGCCATGACGGACTCATAGTGGGTCAATTGGCGTCTGTAGTTGATCAGCGGGTTGCGCACATCAGTCTCGATTCTCGAGTGGATTACCAAAACATCAATATTAACAGTTATCTTGAAGCTTATTACTTTTATACTACCGGGTCGCCATATGGCCCGGGTCGAATGATCTCGACCATTGACTGTAAACAAGGTTTGGATAGTGACATGGTAAAAGTAGGCATAGTAGGTGGTACCGGCTATACCGGCGTGGAATTGCTGCGCTTGCTGGTGTTGCACCAGGAGGCGGAAGTGGTGGCGATCACCTCACGCGCCGAAAGTGGGCGGCGCGTGGATGACCTGTTCCCCAACCTGCGCGGCCATTATGAGCTGGCCTTCACAGAGCCCGATGTGCAGCAGCTGGCTGCTTGCGACGTGGTGTTCTTTGCCACACCCCACAATGTTGCAATGAATCTGGTGCCACAGTTGCTGGCTGCCGGCGCGCGAGTGGTGGATCTGTCCGCGGATTATCGTATCCGGGATGCCGCACTGTGGTCACACTGGTACGGTGAGCCCCACGCCAGCCCACAGTTGCTGGCCGAGGCCGTGTATGGTCTGCCCGAGGTCAACCGGAAAAAAATAGCCGGCGCCCGGCTGGTGGCCTGTCCGGGTTGTTACCCCACGTCGGTGCAGCTGGGGCTTATGCCACTGTTGGCGCGCGGTCTGGTCGATCCCGCCCACCTTGTTGCCAGTTCCGCATCGGGCGTGAGCGGGGCCGGACGTCAGGCCAAAATAGACAACTTGCTAAGCGAGGTGTCGGATAGTTTCAAGGCCTATGGGGTCAACGGACACCGGCATTTGCCGGAAATTGAACAGGGGTTGTCGGATGTGGCGGGCCAGCCTGTACAGCTGACTTTTGTGCCACACCTGCTGCCCATTATTCGTGGAATTCATTCGACCCTGTTCGCACAGTTGCGCGGTGGCACGGAAGATTTGCAGGTTTTATATGAGACATGGTACGCAGACGAGCCTTTTGTCGATGTGCTGCCTGCGGGGATGTTTCCCCAGACGCGCGCGGTGAAGGGTGCCAATCGTTGCCAGATTGCCATCGCCGTGCCCCAGCAGCGCGATACGGTGGTGGTAATGGCGACCATCGACAACCTGGTCAAGGGCGCCTCGGGCCAGGCACTGCAGAATATGAACATCATGCTGGGGCTGCCGGAGGATATGGGTTTGCAACAGGCCGGGCTGTTGCCCTGATGGCCAGGGATCGGCCGCAATGATATCTCATCGTTATCGTCCCATGACCACCCACAACCGCCGGCGCAGCAGAGTTTTTATCCTGGTTTCGGCCCTGATGGCTATACTGGTTCTGGCGCTGGGCTTTTATCTGGGGCAGCGCGCCGCCCGAGATGGCATGGGCATAGATCCAGAGGCCTACCGCGCTATGGCGCTGGAGCTGCCCGCCGCTCGGGAGCAGCTAAAGATATTGGCCAGTGAACTGGAGGTGCAGCACACCCGGCATGAGATGGATCGGCGGGCCCTGGAAATGGTGCGCCAGGATTTGGCCGCCCAGAAAGAGCGGATTGCCGAACTCGGAGAAGGGCTGCGCTTTTACACGAGCCTGATGGCGCCAGAGGAGATTACCGCTGGCCTGAGCCTGCGCAATATCGAACTGGTGGCAAGAGATGAGCCAGGGCGCTACGCCTACCGGATTGTGGTACAGCAGGAGGCACGTAAGCACGAGTTACTCAAGGGCGAGCTGTACGCGGAGGTGTTTGGTTTGCTGGGCGAAGAACAGGCCAGCTACCCACTGGCAGAGCTCTCGGATGACATTGAAGATGGCGCGGTGGCACTGCGCTTCCGATATTTTCAGGCTATAGAGGGTGAGCTGGTACTACCGGAGAGATTTAAGCCTCAGGGTGTGAGCGTGGTGGCCAGCTCCAGCACGCCGCGCAAAGCTGAAGTCAGCGAGCGCTATCCCTGGCAATTACGAGAGAGGTTTACCCATGTTGGGAAGTAAGAAATCCGCCTTCAATGTGTCTGGCGGCACGACTCTGATCTCCACGGATGCGGTAATTGTCGGTGACATTCACTTCAGTGGCAACCTCGACATCGAGGGTCTGGTGCAGGGCAATATTGTGGCCCAGCCAGGCAAGGATGCGCTGGTTCGAGTGGTGGGCAAGGGGCGGGTCGAAGGTGAAATTCACGCCCCCGGCGTGATCATCAATGGTACGGTGCAGGGGGATGTCCACTCCAGTAAACACCTGGAGCTGGCTCCCAAGGGGCGAGTGCAAGGCAACGTATTCTATGCACTGGTGGAGATGGCGGCGGGGTCAGAGGTCAACGGTAGTCTCACGCACATTGTGGTGGCAGACCCAGCCACACAGAAGATGCCGGACCCCGGCGCAGAGGTGGTCGAAGCCGGGAAAAAAGCAAAACCGGCCGCGGCTTTTCCGGCAGATCGACCGGCTAAAGACCAACCAGCTAAAGTTGACTAAATTAGTCGGATTTAAGATAATATCAGGCCGTAATACTAAATGGCGCTCTTTCCCGGCCCCGGAAACAATCGATGTCTGCAGTTGAAACATTCAATCCGTCCAGCATAATGCTCTCCGCCCGTGCCGTGCAAAAAGTGCGCGACCTGGTAACGGAGGAGGAAAATAACGAACTCAAGCTGCGTGTCTTTATCACCGGCGGCGGTTGCTCCGGCTTCCAGTACGGGTTCACATTCGATGAACTCGCAGCGGAAGATGACACCGCAATAGAAAAAGACGGTGTCACCGTGTTGATCGATCCCATGAGCTTTCAGTATCTGGTGGGCTCTGAGGTAGATTACACCGAAGGCCTGGAAGGCTCACGTTTCGTGATTAATAACCCCAATGCCACCACCACCTGTGGTTGCGGCTCATCCTTTTCCATCTAGCAGCCCGTTGAAAAACCATTGAATTACGCTATAGTGAGGTTGGTCCCGCTGATACTGGGTATGGTTCTCGCGCTTGCAGCGATGGCCCGGGAGGCCGCGCCGGATGAGCAGCATTACGTTGCTGATATCGAACTGCAAACCGTCGAAGAATTCCGACAATTGCTGGAGCGGGCGGAGCAGTTGTTACTGGCAGGTGCGGTTTCCCAGGGTGATGAGGCCGAGGTTACTTTTGTGTTACATGGTCCAGTCGTGAAAAATCTGTTGCGCCAGAATTACCTGGCCAATAAGAAAACCGTCGATCTGGCTGCCAGTCTGTCGGCCATGGGTGTGATCGAGATCAAAGCCTGCCGTACCTGGATGGGGGGTCACGGGGTGAACGAGGAGGATTTACAGCCCTTTGTTGAAACGGTTGCCTACGGGCCTACTGAGATCCTGCGCCTGGCGAAGGAAAAGCACTACATCTACTTTTAACCTGGTTTAACCTGGGTAAATGCCCCCCAGTATTCGCAATCCCTCAGCGCCGGTAACAACCGGGGCGTTGCCAGGCAAGCCACTCAGAGTCCGGCTGGCCAGCCAGGCGAATGTGGCCGCTTCCACCCAGTCCGGATCCATACCAATAACAGAGGTGCTGTCCAGTTGGGCGGGAGCCAGCTTGTGATACAGACGACGCATCAGATCAGTATTGTGGGCGCCGCCACCACAGATATATACTTCGGATACTGCCACCCCACCGTGCTGAATCGCATTGGCGACAGTGATCGCGGTGAATTCTGCCAGGGTTGCCTGTACATCCCGTGGGGAGAGATTTTCGCTCTCGGCGAGGCAATTATCCACCCAGTCGAGATTGAACACTTCCACGCCGGTGCTGCGTGGTCCCGATCTCTGGAAATAGGGATGCTGCAATAAGCGTTGCAGACTACCCGCTATGACTTCACCTTCAGCCGACCATTGGCCGTGGCGGTCAAAAGACTTTCCCTGATGGCGCATGACCCAATGATCCAGCAAGGTGTTGCCCGGACCGGTGTCGAAGCCACTGTGCAGATCCTGCCCTTCAAGCAGAGTGACGTTCGCTATGCCGCCGATGTTCACTATGGCGCGATTTACACCTTTTTTTGTGAAAGCGGCGGCGTGAAAGGCCGGAGCCAGCGGTGCGCCCTCGCCACCCGCGGCGATATCCCTGCGCCGGAAGTCGGCAACGGTGGTAATGCCGGTGTTCTCGGCGATGGTATTGGGGTCGCCGATTTGCAGGGTAAAACTTTGCGCAGCGTTTGTTGCACCTGAAGGCGGGCGATGGCGGATGGTTTGTCCGTGGCTGCCGATTGCTGTCACCTCGTGCGGGCGCGTATCAGCCGCTTCCAATAGTACCAGTGCGGCTTCCCCAAACAGCAGGCCCAGTTCCCGGTCCAGTTCGCCCATACGCTCAATCTCGTCAGGGCCGGTATGGCTGACGGCCGCGATGCGCTGCCTGGTCGCCGGTGGAATTGCGTGCTCGTGTGTATTGAGAAGCTCCACGCCGCTGGCGTTAACACGGACCAGGGCACTGTCTACGGCATCCACGCTGGTACCCGACATCAGCCCTACAACCAGTGCATCGCTCATGTGCGGGTCAACGTACGGGTGTGGCAGGGCTGGCTGAATCACTCATTGCCAGCCGGTTATCGGAGCGCAGGGCCGCGAGCTGCGTGGACGCCTTGTTGATCGCCTGTTGGAAGCGGGGCATTTCTGTTGCGGGCAGCGATTTGGCCTTGGGTAGTTTTTTGTGGATGGTACGGGGATTGCGATGCACGCCGTTCATCAGGAACTCATAGTGCAGGTGCGGGCCGGTAGCCGCACCGGTGGAGCCCACAGTGCCGATAACCTGGCTTTGGGAGACCCGCTGCCCCTGTTTTACCTTGCGCTTGTGCAGGTGCAGGTATTTGGTGATGTACTGCTCACCGTGCTGTATGAATACATAGTTGCCGTTGGCTTTGCTGTAACCGGCCTTGTACACGCGTCCGTCACCCGCGGCAAAAACCGGCGTGCCCGTGGAGGCCGCATAGTCGGTGCCGCGGTGGGGGCGGCTGGTCTTGTAGATGGGGTGCAGCCGGCGCGGGTTGAAGTTAGAGCTGATACGGGTGAAGTCCACGGGTGCCAACAGGAAGGCCTTGCGCATGCTTACGCCCTGCTCATTGTAATAACTCGCGTCGCCACTGGCATTGGTGTAGCGAAATGCGTTGAACGTCTTGCCCTGATTGGTGAAGGAGGCGGCGATGATGTCGCCGTCCTTGTATTTCTCTCCGTCCAGGTACAGGTCTTCATACACCAGATGAATGGTGTCGCCCTTGCGCGGATCCAGCACAAAGTCGATGACACCGCCGAAAATATTGGCCAACTCCATGATCATGTTTTGTGACAGGCCCGCCTCTTGCCCCGCCATGAACAGGGAAGAGGTAATTTCACCAGCGGCCCAGGTCTCCCGGACCTGGGGAGAGCGGATTTCCACCTGGCTGTCAAAACCGGAATCACCGCGCCGGTAAGTCACCGTTTCAAGCGGCGATTTAACATGGCGAACAGCCGCCAGACTGCCTGACTCACCCGCCTGGAAGGCGATGGTTTGCCCCGGGAAGATGCGCCCCAGTGACTTGCCGTCGGGCGCCTGGGTGATTATCTGATGCACGTCTCCGTCGTTATACCCGGCCCGCTTGAAGATAAGCGAAAGGTTGTCGCCGCTTTTTACTGTTTGTTCTGCCCAGAGTTGCTGTGGTGGTCGCGCTGCACCATGCTGCTCCGGGCTGCTCAAATTGTTAATCAAGTCGGGGGTCGCGTCCGGGGTGGCCTGCAGTTCTGCTGTGCGCACCTGTACCCCAAGCTCGCCTCGCATGTTGGCGTCTTCGTTGTCAGGGAGCATTGCAATGATCGCAATGGCGATAAATGCAATTATTGCTGCAACTGCCAGCATGTGTTTGTGTGGCAGGTTGAGCTGCGGCAGCTGTATCTGCGGCAGTTGCATTTGCTCGTTGCGAATTGCGGTGGCCCCCCGCGATCGTTTCGCTGCTGACATGTCCCCTGGGTACTTTTTCTGTGTGTAGGGGGCAGTATATAAAAAAATGAGCAAATTCAACAGCAAGGATATATATCTGGCATTGCTTATTCAGGCACCCTTCATGCCAGGGTTTGCATTTCGGAGGTGGTGTTGTAAGGTTGGCGCCCCTGAATTTGAACACGATACACCAGACTGGAAAAAGCCCAATGAGCAGTGCCCTACTCGACGATCTCCGCGCCCGCGGATTGATTTTCCAGATTGCCGGTGAAGATGACCTTCCCGGCTGGTTGGACGGTGGTATGCGCACCTTGTATTGCGGTTTTGATCCAACCGCCGACAGCCTGCACATTGGCTCGCTGGTCCCCCTGCTGATGTTGCGCCGCTTCCAATTGGCCGGGCACAAGCCACTGGCCCTGGTGGGTGGTGCCACCGGCCTGATCGGAGACCCGAGCTTCAAAGCGCAGGAACGACAGTTGAATACCGCGGAAGTGATAGCTGGCTGGGTGGACAAGATTAAACATCAGGTTTCCCAGTTTATCGATTTTGACGCGGGGCAGGCTTCTGCCGAGGTGGTGAACAACCTGGATTGGACTGCAGGCCTGGATGTGCTGACTTTCCTGCGCGATGTGGGCAAGCACTTTTCGATTAACACCATGATCCAGAAAGAATCTGTCAAGCAGCGTATCGAGCGGGAAGGCAGCGGCATAAGCTACACCGAGTTTACCTACATGATTTTGCAAGCATTTGACTTCGCAGAGTTGAACAAGCGTTACGGTTGTAGTCTGCAGTTGGGGGGCTCTGACCAGTGGGGCAATATTACCGGCGGTGTTGACCTGACTCGCCGGCTGTATGGCAACCAGGTATTTGGCTTGACCATGCCACTGATTACCAAAGCGGACGGTACCAAGTTTGGCAAGACCGAGGCGGGCACCGTCTGGCTGGACCCTGCGCGCACCTCTCCCTATGCCTTCTACCAGTTCTGGTTGGGTACGGCGGATGTGGATGTTTACAAGTTCCTGAAATACTTTACTTTTATGGATGTGGCCGAGATAGATGCTATAGAGCGCGCCGATGCCGAGCGCCAGGGTCGACCCGAGGCGCAGGTGGTGCTGGCGCGGGAAGTCACCGCCCTGGTACACGGGTCCGATGGGCTGGATGCGGCTGTGCGCATAACCGGGTCGCTGTTTAACGGTTCTATTGAGGCGCTGTCCGAGAGCGATATGGCGCAACTGCGCCAGGATGGTTTACCTGCCAGTACAGTGGCTCGCGGTGAGCTTCCCCCAACGCTGACCCAGATGTTGACAGACGCGGGTATGGTGAATTCTGGTAAACAGGTGAAGGATGCCCTGGGCCGTAATGCTGTAACAGTGAACAATCGGGTAATAGGCTGGGATGATAATGCCGACGTGGCGAGCTGCTTTGTGCCTGACGAAGCGGCTTTCGGGCGCTTCTACCTGGTTAAGCTGGGCAAGAAAAAATACCACCTGTTTGAGCTGGTTTAAGTGGCCGCTGGCTTCGCGGGAAAGGCAAAAATCCGTATTTCCCAACTTTCTTGTCAAAGCGCTTGCTCTTGGAGATTGCTCTGCGTATAGTTCGCGTCCCTCGGGTGTGACCGGCGCCACACAGGTGGCCTTCAAGCCACCAAAAACTCAAGCAGTTTCAAAAGCTTAGGGTTCAAATGTGGGTGGGTCCTGAGGGGTATAAGGTGGCAAGGATTTCAAATTTATTATTGCTTTAACGATGGCGATCGGTATAATACGCCTCCGCGGTTGAGGCTCGCCTCACCGTTTATCTGCGCCCTAGCGGTAGCGGATGTTGTTTAACAAGAAGATGAAGACAGATGTGTGGGCACTTGTTGGGATAGTTGTCACAACTATTCAGACACAACAAGTGACTCATTAATTCATTATTG
>QNFR01000073.1 GCA_003646405.1 Gammaproteobacteria bacterium | reverse complement strand
TACTGGAAGAGTCGCTCAGGGTTTTCTTTCCCGCGATCGACCTGTCCTATGTCGCCCAAAATATCGCGGCAAAAAAGACGGTGCACTCAAACACCGGGGATGCGATTGAGAAAATCCTTGGTGAACTGGGGGATCTGCAAATGACAGTCATTGATGAAAACAGCTTCGATCTGGCGCTGTATCAAACGGTGAAATTTCAATTACAATCCAGGATTGAAAATATTACTGATTTCCCCGAAAAGCTTCGGGACTTCCGTCAGCGCTGCCGGCGGCAGTCCGGCGGGTTATTTCGTCGCTGAATACATATCAGGTATGAGAGCAATTCATCTTGGAAACAATAGATATAGAAATTCGGACGATTGACCAGGAGGTACAAGAACGAATAGTGCGGCCTGACCTCGAATCCAGGAAAGTTTCTATCAATAGCCACACGGAATTTACATTCCACAAGCGTCTTGAAACTGATTCGGCTGGCAACTGTTTTGTTGAGATTAATAACGAAACAGTGAAGGCAAAAAAAGAGTTTTCTGGCCTGATGGCTGACGCTTTAGGGAGCCCCATTGGCTCCTATTCATTGAGCGATGTGTATATCCTTGGCCGGCCCGGAATAATAGTGGATCTAAACAGCAATGTCTGCTGGATAGGCTATTCATTAGGATGGAATCTCTACATTCTGAAACGCTTTGTTGACAGGAATAATTTGGGGAAGGTTGTTGATGATCGAATACTGAGAGTCAACAGAAAATTATTGGAGCAAGTGGATGAAGAACTTAACGAACAAAATGTCGAATCTGCACATTTGATCTCGGCTCCGGGCTTCGGTGTCTACGGGCACTGGTTGGTAGACACCGTCTCAAGGTTACATTTTTTATCAAAGCGTTGTAATCCGTCGCATTCTCGAATTTGCTGCCCACCTATGGCTCCTTGGGGGATTCAGATGTGCGATATTTTTGGTCTGGATCTTTCTGACCACATTCGTCTTAGCGAGGAAAAAGCCATTCGCGTGCGCAATCTCGACCTGTTCTCGTGCATTAAATCAAGCCGGGTTCTGGACAGCGCAAGTGCAAACGCTGCCTGGGACGTCCTGAGGGGCGCATTTTCCACGAAGGATGCCAGAGATAAACTAGCACCGGTCAAAATCTATGTATCGCGAGCAAGGCTCGGATCAGATCGGAAGATGCAAAACGCGATAGACATAGAAGGGTACTTCCGTAAGCTGGGATGGCACGTTATCCACCCGGAAGAATTATCGTTGCAAGAACAGGCAACTATTTTTTCCCGAGCCACAGTAATCGTGGGAGACGATGGTTCGGCTCTACATAATTCGATCTATAGCCGTCCGGGAACAACTATTCTATGTTTGGATTTTCATCGAGAGAACATGTTGCATGCCTCATTCGCCAATGCTTTGGAGCACAAACTAGCTTATCTCAGGTGCGACAAATTGGAAGATATTGCAGGTAGGGTTCAATGGAAAATGCCCATTTCCCGTTTGCATGAAGCGATCTCTCTGATCGAAGCAAATTGAGCAGCGTGAAACATGACTTCGATCATTCTACCCATGGTTATTTTGAACTTCGTGAGCGCATAGAAATATGAGTTCCTATGTATTTATACTCTGTCCTCCCTACGCGGGATCCACCGTACTGTGGAGGTTGATGTCCTCTTCTGCCGCCGTGTCGTCACTGCCGGGTGAAGGGCAGTTTCTTCCCGAAGTAACAAAATTCATGCGACAAGACCCCTGGAACCCGGATGTGGTATTGCCATGGCCAGAAATAAAGGAGGTCTGGGATGGATACTGGGATCAAAGCAGGCCACTCCTGGTCGAGAAAAGTCCGCCGAATCTGCTTCGGGCGGACGAAATTGTGAGGCACTTCCATCCGGCGCATTTTTTGATAATGGTCAGAAATCCCTATGCGCATTGTGAGGGCCTGATTCGTCGAAATCGCTGGAGCCCGGACGAAGCCGCCGAGTTTTCCATGCGTTGCATGAGGCAACAGTCAAAGAACAGCGCCGACTTACCACATACCCTGTGCTTCACTTATGAAGACCTGGTGGGGAATCCTCGGAAGATATCTGAAAAAATCCAGTTGTTTTTGCCCCAAACAGGTGCCCTTGAATACACTGGCAAGTTCAGCGTTCACTCCGTGGATGGTGTGGTTGAAAGAGAAATAGTCGATCTTAACGCGAAGAAGATCAGTAATTTGTCGGCCAATGACATTCTCGCGATCAATGAAGTTCTCGAAAAAAATCTCGATATAATGGCCTATTGGGGATACGAAGCCATTGAAGCTTCGAATTTTATCTAAGGGAGAGCACAGTCTATTGGTAAAGCCTGTTTTGCATCCGATGCAATACCCAATAATGTCTCTACTTCGTGTGGCCAGCGCCCTGGGGGTATAATGCGCTATGATTTCGCCCTGTCACTTGTTGACTACAGGGAGTCGTTCCTGAAAGTGCCAAATACGATCACTCAGGGAGGTGCTCAATTGGAGAGAATTATTTTTCCTCATCAGTCGAAGACTGGTGGAACAAGCATAAACAAAGCCTTGATCAGTATGGTGGGAAGGGATCACATTTTTCTCGATACTGATCGACGTCGAGAAAACGAAAAGGTTCGCCTCGTACAAGCTTTCAATAATTTTGTCGAGCCTTACCGCAGCTATTCTGAACGCGCGGATTACGCATTGATTCTTGGGCATTTTTCACCATTTAAATACCGCCGGACATTTCCTGATGCGTTTTATATGACGTTTTACAGAGACCCACTGCAGCAATTTATTTCGCTCTATCACTTTTGGAAACGATCACCCGTCGGTACTAATCCAGTGCAAAAAAAGTTAGTCGAAGAAAATATGAATTTAATTTCGTTTGGGAAGATACTACTGACCACCGGGCGAAATAAGAGGAAAGCAAAGAGATTTTCGGTAGATCAATTTGACTTTGTTGGTATTACCGAAGAGTTTGACTCATCCGTTCATTTGCTCAGAGAACGTTGGCTACCTCACCTTCCGGTGGTCGTGGAGCCGTCGCGGGTGAACCCGGATAAGGCTGTTCATCACAGATACACCCTGGATGAAGAAACCCGTGAGTTTCTGGCACACAGGCTCAGACGACAAATCAGAATTTATGAGCAGGCAGTTGACCGATTCAAGAAAGATTTACAAGGGGCTTTGCCAGCGCGCGATCCGGCATAGTCCCAGGTTTGTCGATAGCAGAAGCAAGGCGGCCAATATCAGCAGGGCAATTGGCTGGACATTAACCCAATGTAACAGGCTAGGTTTATGAAATTAGAAAATGAAAAGCACGGTGACGCGGCACTGCCTGGCGCCGAGGATTATCCGGCGCTTGATGAAGCCTTTCTCGCCTGCGACAAACAACTCATCCGCAGAACAAGAAATATACAGTTAATTCCGGAGGCGCGTTTCAGAAGGGGTGGTAAGCTTTCTTATGCTGAATGGGCGCACGTAATAGGGATATTCCAGACCTTGATCTATATGCACCTGGACGACAGACAAAACAGTCTAATACTTGATGTCGGGTGTGGCACCGGATTGTTGGCTGTCGCGAGTCAGCCATTTTTGGGCGAGAATGGAAAGTATGTGGGTATTGATGTTTCAGCAGAATACATTGAGTTTTGCCGTGCTCACTATTCCAGTTCTGAGTTCGAGTTCATGCATCTGGAAACAGACAATGCCTACTATTCTCCCGGGGAGGGCGATAGTAGGCTAGGCTGGTCTATCGAAAGCAACACGGTCGATTTGACACTCGCGTTATCGGTGTGGACGCATTTCAATGAGGACGATGCGACGTTTTATCTCAAAGAAATCAATCGCGTACTTAAACCCGGCGGCAAAGCCATCGTTTCCTTTTTCCTGCTGGATGATTTATATCGCACCAGCGTTAGCACAAGATCTGGCCAGACAGGAAAGTTTCACACCATGCCCCAAAATAGATGGATATTTGATCAGCCTTCCTATGGCTCGACTCGATGCTTCCATCCAAGCTGGGCAGACGTGCCCGAGCAGGCTATCGGCCTGACCCGGGAAGGTCTTGATTTCATCACGGATGCCTCGGGATTAAAACTCATTGAACAGCACAATGGAAGTTGGAAAGAAGTCCCGGGCATATTCTTTCAGGATGTCATGGTGTTTCAGAAAGAACATTGATGCTTAATGTGTCGGCAGATGCGCATGTCAAACACCGCCATGGTACGCCAACCATCTATGTGGTGTTGATATGTATATGGATTCGACATGTCGCCTGGGCGGTTGTATGGCATCACTTCAGAGGATGGCTGCCGGGAACAATACCGCCTCTCCCGACCTCCTTTGGGAGAGATGATGCTATCATTGATACCTGCCTGTGCGAATGTCCGGCCAGTTCAATGAGGGTATGTTGTGCTACTTATGTTGCTTTCCGTACACTTGCCTAAAACCGTCGGAACCAGCTTCCTTGCAGCGCAGGAAAAAAAGAATGACGCAGTCGGGGCACAGTTGAGCGGGTGACAGCAACAGCGAGAGTGAATTGGCGCCAGACCATACTCAACCGGCGCATGTTGATTTGTATCTTCACCGGCTTTGCCTCGGGTATGCCCCTGTACGTGTTGTTTCAACTGGTGCCAGCCTGGTTGCGGGAGGGCGGCGTATCCCTGACCGAGATCGGCCTGTTCGCTCTGGTCGGCATCCCCTACACCTGGAAGTTTATGTGGGCGCCCCTGATGGACCGCTGGGTACCACCCTTTCTGGGTAGGCGGCGCGGCTGGATGTTCATGTTCCAGGTGGCGCTACTGTTGTCTATTGGTGTTCTGGGATCATTCCAGCCGGCCCAATCCACCTGGTTGATCGCCTGGCTGTGTTTCGCTGTGGCATTTTTCAGCGCCAGCCAGGATGTAGCCCTGGATGCGTATCGGCGCGAAATCCTGCCGGATGAGGAACTCGGTCTGGGTAATTCCATTCATGTGCAGGCCTATCGTATTTCCAGCCTGGTTCCGGGTTCCCTCTCCTTGATTCTTGCCGATATGTTGCCCTGGTCCAGCGTATTCTGGATAACCGGCGCCTTTATGACAGTCGGTATGGTAATGACTTTGTTGGTGACTGAGCCGGAAACGGAACTTCCCGCCGATGCCGGGCTGCGCGACGCGGTGATTGCCCCCTTTGCCGAATATGTGAACCGACGCGGCTGGTCGGGTCTGCTGCTGGTGCTGGGTTTCATGTTTCTTTACAAGATTGGCGACAATATGGCTACGGCCCTGGCGATGCCTTTTTACCTGGATCTGGGCTTCAGCAAGACCCAGATTGGGCTGGTGGCGAAACATGCGGCCCTGTGGCCGGCCATCTTCGGCGGCCTGCTGGGTGGGGTTGTTATGATACGCCTGGGTATTAATCGCGCCCTGTGGATTTTTGGTGTGGTCCAGATGGTCAGTATTCTGGGCTTTGCTGTTCTGGCCAGCTATGGGGCCGTGCTGTGGATGCTGGCGGCAGTGATCGGCTTCGAGTACCTGGGCGTGGGGATGGGAACGGCGGCCTTCACCGCTTTTATCGCGCGTGAGACCAGTAGAGCGTATGCAGCGACCCAGTTCGCCCTGTTTACCGCCCTGGCGGCCCTGCCCCGTACATTTGCCAATGCCAGTACCGGCATCATCGTTGAGCAGACCGGCTGGGTGGACTTTTTCCTCGTGTGCGCGGTTCTGGCGCTGCCGGGTATGTTACTGCTGGTGTGGGTGGCGCCCTGGGCGAAGCTCGATGCGACGTGACATGGCCACATTCCGGACCAGCGCTGATAAGGCGCCCATGATTTCCTTGTAAAATACCCGTCCGCCCCCATATTTTCCTTCACGGAGAGTCTTCTATGCGTTTTTTCATCATGCTCCTGCCCTGGCTGGAGCTATTCACTCTGATCGAGTTGGGCATCAAGACCAGTGCCCTGACCGCGTTGGCCTATGTTTTCGGCACCCTGTTCCTGGGACTGGCGATACTGCAGCGCCAGGGGCGGGGCATGTTCGAGCGCCTCCGGCAGGCCCAGGAGGGGCGGGTTATCGGCCGCGAGTTGCTGCTGGATGATATGGCCATGGGGCTGGCCGGTCTGCTGTTGATGATTCCCGGCCTGATCACAGATTTTGCCGCCCTTATTGTGGTGATAGGACCCTTGCGGCGGTGCCTGGCGCGCTGGCTGTTGGGTCCGCAACCGGAACCCTATGTTCCGGAGCGCGATACCAGCGATCATACGACCATTGAGGGTAGTTACCGGCGGGTCGACGACGAGGATACTTCTAACTCGTTGTAAATACACAATATTTACTGGTTTTTCCGGGGCTGTACAGGCTGCTTTCAAACACTTGACTCTGGCGTATTCGCCACTAGAATTAGCACTCTCTTGAAAAGAGTGCTAATTGGGTCTTGAAATACATTTCCCCGCCCCAATTGATCAGGCTAACCCCCCGTAAGGGGTTTTTATAACATCGTTACTTTGGAGAGCTACACACATGAAAATCCGTCCGCTGTACGACCGCGTGGTCGTTCGTCGCAACGAAGAAGAGGAAACCACCGCAGGTGGCATTTTGTTGCCCGGTTCCGCCAAGGAAAAACCCAATCAGGGTGAAATCATCGCGGTAGGCGAAGGCAAGGTACTGGACAACGGTGATCTGCGCCCACTGGCTGTGAAAGTTGGCGATACGGTTGTTTTCGGCCAGTACGCCGGCAGCAACACTATCGAGATCGATGGTGAAGAACTGATCATCATGGGTGAGAGCGAAATCTTCGCGGTTGTCGACTAGACCCCGCGCTTCTCGTTTTTCACAAGTAAACACAGATTTAAACACAAGGAATTTAACCATGGCTAAAGACGTAATCTTTGGTGACAGCGCCCGCCAGCGCATGCTCACTGGCGTGAACATACTGGCAGACGCTGTCAAAATGACCCTGGGCCCCAAGGGCCGTAATGTAATTTTGGACAAGTCCTTCGGTTCACCCACCGTGACCAAGGACGGTGTATCCGTAGCGAAAGAAATAGAGCTCGCTGACAAGCTCGAGAACATGGGTGCCCAGATGATCAAGGAAGTGGCTTCCCAGGCATCTGACGTGGCGGGTGACGGTACCACCACGGCGACCGTTCTGGCCCAGTCTATCCTCAACGAAGGCCTCAAGTCAGTTGCCGCCGGCATGAACCCGATGGATCTCAAGCGCGGTATCGACAAGGCTATCGCCGCCGCGGTGGAGAAAGTGTCCGCTGCTTCGATCCCCTGTGAAGACAGCAAAGCCATTGCCCAGGTCGGTTCAATTTCCTCCAACAGCGATGTGGCTGTGGGTGAAATCATCGCTGAAGCCATGGACAAGGTTGGCAAGGAAGGCGTGATAACTGTTGAAGAAGGTTCCGGTCTGCAAAATGAACTGGATGTGGTAGAAGGCATGCAGTTTGATCGCGGCTATCTTTCTCCTTACTTTATCAACAATCAGGAGAACATGAGCGCCGACGCCGAGGACCCTTTCATCCTGCTGGTTGACAAAAAAATCTCCAATATCCGCGAAATGCTGCCTCTGCTGGAGCAGGTTGCCAAGGCGTCCAAGCCCCTGGTGATCGTTGCGGAAGACGTTGAAGGGGAAGCACTGGCGACCCTGGTGGTGAACAACATGCGCGGTATCGTGAAGGTGTCGGCTTGTAAGGCGCCTGGCTTTGGTGATCGTCGCAAGGCCATGCTACAGGATATCGCTATCCTGACCGGTGGTACTGTGATTTCTGAAGAAGTTGGCCTGGATCTGGAGTCTGCGACCCTGGAGCACCTGGGCAGCGCCAAGCGTGTGACCATGGACAAGGACAACTGCACTATCATCGATGGTGCCGGTGACCACGCCACTATCGAGGCCCGTGTGAATGAAGTCCGTGTTCAGGTTGAAAACACATCTTCCGATTACGATAAGGAAAAGCTGCAGGAACGCGTGGCCAAGCTGGCCGGTGGTGTTGCGGTGATCAAGGTTGGCGCCGCCACCGAGATCGAGATGAAAGAGAAGAAAGCTCGCGTTGAAGATGCCCTGCACGCCACTCGTGCCGCGGTAGAAGAAGGCGTTGTGGCTGGTGGTGGTGTTGCCCTGGTTCGTGCCCTGATGGAAATCGCCGGCATGAAAGGCGACAACGAAGACCAGACCCACGGTATCAACGCCGCCCTGCGCGCAATGGAAAGCCCCCTGCGCCAGATCGTTGATAACGCTGGTGATGAGTCCTCTGTGGTCCTGAACAACGTGAAAACCGAAGGCACAGGTAATTATGGCTACAACGCGGCCACCGGTGAGTACGGCGACATGATCGAGATGGGTATCCTGGATCCTGCCAAGGTCACGCGTATTGCACTGGAGACTGCGGGCTCTATAGCCGGCCTGATGATTACCACCGAGGTGATGATTGCCGAGTCGGTTGAAGAGGGTGCTGGTGCTGCTGGTGGTGGCATGCCTGATATGGGCGGTATGGGCGGTATGGGCGGTATGGGCGGTATGATGTAAGCCTGTTTCATCCAGATGCGTCGCTAACGCCATCCATGGCTCTGGCGACGTACCGTCCATCCCTGGACATAAAAAAACCCGGCCTCGAGCCGGGTTTTTTTATGGGGGAAGTTTAGCTGAAGTTGGCGTTAACAAAATCCCAGTTCACCAGCGCCCAGAAAGCTTCCATGTATTTGGGACGCGCATTGCGGTAATCGATGTAATAGGCATGTTCCCACAGATCGACAGTCAACAGCGGGGTGACGCTGTCGTCTGTCAGCGGGGTGGCCGCATTGCTGGTATTGACGATCGCGACGCTGCCATCAGCCTGCTTGACCAGCCAGGTCCAGGATGAGCCAAAGTTGTTGATGGCGCTGTTGGTAAATTGCTCTTTGAACGCATCGAAGGAGCCAAACGCCGCGTTTATGGCATCGGCAATCGCGCCATTGGCTGCGCCACCACCATTAGGGCTGAGGCAGTTCCAATAGAAGCTGTGGTTCCATATTTGCGCTGAGTTATTAAACACGCCACCTTCGGAGCATTTGACCACTTCCTCCAATGTTTTGTCGGCAAGGTCTGTGCCTTCTACCAAACCATTCAGTTTGTCCACATAAGTTTTGTGGTGTTTCCCGTAGTGATACTCCAGGGTTTCGCTGGAGATATGCGGTTGCAGTGCGTCCTGGGCATAGGGTAAATCGGGCAATTCAAAGGCCATAACAAGTTCCTCACAGGGGGATATCAATGGTAAGCGGGATAACATCGGCGCAGAGTAGCCGGATTGTATGACGGCGTCATGTCCCGCCACTGGCCGGAGTGTATAATAAGTCGCTGCAATAACAAAATAATATCGGGCGGGCCTGACCGTTCTATTGGGGTGCCGCCGGCCTTCCTTTAGTCGCTGGTGCGCAGGGCCTGCCCCGCTGTATCGGGCATTGCACACCTTTTTGATTTAGCTCTGCCCTGTGGCATGTATAATCAGCGCTACCGGTTTTAATATGTACTTTCCCCATGCCCCATGATGACCTAGACCATGTTCCCTCTATTATCCCAACCCGGGATAATATTCCTCACCGCACCAGCAGTAAGACCAGGGCCGGTAAAGGTAATGGGGGGGCTGCTCGCCGCCCCGTCGCGCAAAAGCCTGCATCGGGAACAGGCGGTTCCGGGCTGTTGACTCGCCTGTTGACCACCGTCTCCCTGGTCATTGCAGCGGTAGCCTGTGCCTGGGCCTGGCAGTTGCAGGGGCAACTACAGCAGACCGATGTGCAGATGAAGGACTATGCAATGCGTATCGGCGACCTGGAGGCCAGGTTGTCCGACACGGATGAGGGGATGAGCCAGAATGCCGCCGTGCAAGCGGCGAAAATTCGTGATTTGGATTCGGAAGTGCGCAAACTCTGGGACAATGTCTGGAAGCAGACCAAATCCAGACTCGCCAAACTCGAAGCTGAAAACAAGAGCCAGGCCAAGAAGCTCGCCAGCGCTGAAAAATCCCTGGCTACGGCACAATCAAAACTGGATAGCGCCTCTGGTGATATCGGCAAACTCAAGAGCGTCGCCGGAGACCTGTCGCGCCTGATGAGCAGCGCCAAAACTAACCAGACGGAGGTAGAGCGGGTGGCGGATAAGCTGAATCGCATTAATCTGGACCTGGCCAAGATGGGCAAGCGCGTGCAGAGCAATGAAGAGTGGATTGGCTCTATCAATGCTTTTCGCAAGCAGGTCAACGCCAGCTTGGCCGAGTTGCAGGGCTCTATCCGCACTATGCAGGCCGCTCCGTGACGCTGCAAAACAGCTGCCATTCGAGTGTATAATAGCGCTCCCTTTTTCCATGTCTGCATAAAGAGGAATTGTATTATGACAGTCATTCGCCAGGACGATTTAATCGACAGCGTCGCCGATGCTCTGCAGTTTATCTCCTATTATCACCCGCTGGATTTCGTAAAGGCCGTCAATGAGGCTTACCAGCGGGAGCAGAACCCCGCCGCCAAAGACGCCATGGCGCAAATACTGATCAATTCCCGCATGTGCGCCGAGGGCCACCGGCCCATCTGCCAGGATACGGGCATTGTCACGGTATTTCTCAAGATCGGCATGGATGTGCAGTGGGATGGGAGCATGTCGGTGGCTGACATGGTCAACGAGGGGGTGCGCCGGGCCTATACCAACCCCGATAATATCCTGCGTGCCTCTATTCTCGAAGACCCGGCAGGCGCGCGCAAAAACACCAAGGACAACACCCCGGCGGTGATTCACATGGAGGTGGTAAAGGGCGATACCCTGGATGTGCAGGTGGCGGCCAAGGGTGGCGGCTCTGAGAACAAATCCAAAATGGCCATGCTCAACCCCTCCGACAGCGTGGTCGACTGGGTGGTGAAAACCGTCCCCACCATGGGCGCCGGCTGGTGTCCGCCGGGGATGCTGGGTATCGGCATTGGCGGCACCGCGGAGAAAGCGGCAGTGATGGCCAAGGAAGTGCTGATGGATCCCGTCGACATCCATGAACTGCGCGAGCGCGGCCCATCCAACCGCGTGGAGGAGTTGCGCCTGGAGATCATGGAGGCGGTCAACAAACTGGGCATTGGCGCCCAGGGGCTGGGTGGTCTGACGACGGTGGTGGATGTCAAAATCAAGGACTATCCGACCCACGCGGCCTCCTTGCCGGTGGTCATGATTCCCAACTGCGCGGCTACCCGCCACGCGCATTTCGTGCTGGACGGCTCTGGCCCATCCCTGCAGACACCGCCGAATATTGACGACTGGCCGGATATCACCTGGGAGGTAAGTGACAAGGTGCGCCGGGTGAACCTGGATACGGTGACACGCGAGGAAGCGGGCCAGTGGCAACCGGGTGACACCCTGTTGCTATCCGGCAAAATGCTGACCGGGCGCGATGTGGCCCACAAGAAAATGCAGGAATTGATAGAGAGCGGCGAAGGCCTGCCGCCGGGAGTGGATCTCAAGGGTCGTTTCATCTATTACGTGGGACCGGTGGATCCGGTGCGCGACGAGGTCATGGGGCCCGCCGGCCCTACTACCGCTACCCGCATGGACAAGTTTACCGATTTCATCCTGGAGCATACCGGTTTGCTGGGTATGATAGGCAAGGCGGAGCGCGGCCCCACCGGGATTGCGGCGATTAAAAAGCACAAGGCGGTGTACCTGATGGCGGTGGGCGGCGCGGCCTACCTGGTATCCAAAGCCATTACCTCCGCCAGGGTTGTCGCTTTCCCGGAAATGGGCATGGAGGCCATCTACGAGTTTGAGGTGAAGGATATGCCGGTGAGCGTGGCGGTGGATGTCAATGGTGTCTCCGTGCACGAGATCGGCCCGAAAATCTGGCAGGCGAAGATCGAAGAGCAGGCCATAAACGTTGTCTAGGAGCCTCTGCTTAAGTCGGTTTTAGTCATTTTCGCGTAGGCGGTGGCCCGGCATTCCGGAATCTAATAAAATCAGTGGATTATGACCCCCCGTCTTCGCGGGGGTGACATTAATCAGAGGATGGCTGGCTCTGTGCGCGATACTACATTCTATTGGCACGATTATGAAACCTTCGGCGTAGACCCATCACGCGACCGGCCCGTGCAATTCGCGGGGCTGCGCACGGATGTCGACCTGAATGTGATCGGCGAGCCGCTGGTCATCTTCGCCCGCCCCGCCAATGACTTCCTGCCCCATCCGCAAGCTTGCCTGGTGACGGGGATTAGTCCGCAGCAGGCGCTGGCGGAAGGCTTGCCTGAATGTGAATTTATCCGGCGTATCCACGAGGAACTGGCCCGGCCCGGCACCTGCTCGGTGGGCTATAACTCCCTGCGCTTCGACGACGAAGTCACCCGCTACACTCTGTACCGCAACTTTTATGATCCCTATGCCAGGGAGTGGCAAAACGGCAATTCCCGCTGGGATATCATCGATATGGTGCGCGCCACCTGCGCCCTGCGACCCGCGGGCATTGAGTGGCCGCTGCGTGAAGACGGCCTGCCCAGTTTTCGACTGGAAGACCTCACCAGCGCCAACGGCATCAGTCATGAGGCTGTTCACGATGCCCTGTCGGATGTGCATGCCACTATCGCACTGGCGCGTCTGGTGAAAGAGCGACAGCCGCGCCTGTATGACTAT
>QNFR01000072.1 GCA_003646405.1 Gammaproteobacteria bacterium | reverse complement strand
CCACCAATAAACTGCCGAGCCCAAAGCTCCACAGTAATAATCGCCCACTGCAACATATAAAGATCCGCCTTCCCGACCTGGCTTGTCGCAAGGAAATTGGAGGCTCGAGCCATCTCCAAAAAACGAGTGTATCACGCCGTTTAACATAGTTATTTTAAAATACGAACGACATTTATACCGCGATATTTTTTCGTGACCCGGTAATGGCCTTAAAGCCTCAATTCCAGACCTGACCCTAAAAACCCCTATAAAAAGTACAGTCTTATTGTATAATCCCACACAGCCTCAAGGAATGAACCGGCTTTTCACATCGGAAGAACCCATAGCCCATGTCCACCATCCTAACCATTTTCGGCACCCGCCCCGAAGCCATAAAAATGGCACCCGTCATCAAGGCCATAGAGGAAGACCCTGCACTCAAAAGCGTGGTATGCGTTACCGCCCAGCAGCGGCAGATGCTCGACCAGGTACTCGCTCTGTTTGAAATCACCCCGGATTACGATCTGGACCTGATGACCAACAACCAGACCCTGGCAAATCTCACTGCCAAGGTGGTAACGGGCTTGCAGGAAGTGCTCACCAAAGTAAAACCCGACCTGGTGCTGGTGCACGGCGACACCACCACGACCATGGCCGCCAGCCTGGCCGCCTATTCTATTACCAGCAAATTCCAGTGGGCCATGTGGAAGCGGGCCTGCGTACCCACAACATCTACTCCCCCTGGCCGGAAGAAATTAACCGGCAAATCACCAGCCGTATTACCGCGCTGAACTTTGCCCCCACCCCGCTCTCAAGGCAAAACCTGCTGGAAGAAAACATCCGCGAAGAATCAATCGTCGTTTCCGGCAACACGGTTATCGATGCCCTGCTCTCGGTGGTGGAGAAAATCCACAGCAATGAAGCGCTAAAGCAGGAACTGGAAAGCAAACTGCCATTCCTGCCACCGGACAAAAAAGCGCTGCTGGTTACAGGGCATAGACGAGAGAATTTCGGAGAGGGTTTTAAGAGCATCTGTGCGGCACTGGCCGAACTGGCGGACAACCCTGAATTACTCATCATCTATCCGGTACACCTCAACCCCAACGTGTAGGACACTGTGTACCAGATGCTGGAATGGCACGACAATATTCACCTGATCGAGCCACTGGATTACCTGCCCTTTGTGCACCTGATGGACAAGGCCCACATCATCCTTACCGATTCTGGCGGCGTACAGGAAGAGGCACCCAGCCTGGGCAAACCGGTGCTGGTAATGCGCAATACCACCGAGCGCCCCGAAGCCGTGAGTGAAGGTACGGTACGCCTGGTGGGCACAGACACACAAAAAATTGTTAGCGAAGTAAAACGCCTGCTGGATTCTGATAAGGAATACCAGACCATGGCCCGCGCCCACAACTCCTACGGTGACGGCAAGGCAGCGGGGCGCATCATAGACACCATCAAGGAGAGGTTTGTTGACTAAAGTTGCTGTTATCGGCATGGGCTACATCGGCCTGCCCACCGCCACGGTGCTGGCCCTGCGGGGTTTTGACGTATTGGGCGTGGATGTATCACAACAAGTAGTGGATACGCTAAAGCAGGGCAAAATCCACATCGTAGAACCAGACCTGGACGTATCAGTCGCCGCCGCCATCAAATCCGGCGCACTGCAGGTAGCCACCGAAGCCACACCGGCAGACGTATTTATCATCGCCGTACCCACACCCTTCAAGAACGGCAATACACCCGACCTGGCCTACGTCGAATCTGCCACAAGAACCATCGCCCCCCACCTGGCCCCCGGCAACCTGGTGATTCTGGAGTCCACTTCTCCCGTGGGCACCACACAGAAAGTATCCGAGTGGCTCGCCGAGGAACGCGGCGATTTAAAACTGCCCCACCGGGAAACCGAAAACCCGGACATCTACGTGGCCCACTGCCCCGAGCGGGTGCTGCCCGGGCGCATCATGACCGAGCTGATAGAAAACGACCGCATCATCGGCGGTATCTCCGACGCCTGCACCCAAAAAGCGATAGCGCTCTACCAACAGTTTGTGCGCGGACAATGCCTGCCCACCAACGCCGCCACTGCCGAGATGGCCAAACTCACCGAGAATGCTTTTCGGGATGTGAACATCGCCTTTGCCAATGAGCTTTCCATGCTCGCCGAAAGCCAGGGCGTGAACGTGTGGGAACTGGTGAGGCTGGCCAATCACCACCCCAGAGTCAACATCCTCAATCCCGGCCCCGGCGTGGGCGGCCATTGTATTGCGGTGGACCCCTGGTTTTTGGTGGATGCAGACCCACAGAACGCCAGGCTCATTCGCACCGCAAGGGAAGTGAACGACAGCAAACCGGAATTCATTATTCAGAAGGTAAAGGAAGCCATCAAGGATATCGAGAACCCGCACATTGCGTGCCTGGGCCTGGCCTTCAAATCCAATGTAGATGATTTGCGGGAGAGCCCCGCCGTGGAGATCTGCCAGATGCTGGCACAACAGATGTCTGGCGTAATCAGCGCTGTAGAACCTCATATACAGACTCTGCCGGAATCATTTTCTAACCACAGCAATATAACGCTCACAGACACCAAAAATGCAGTGGCGCAGGCAGACATTATTTTGTTACTCGTCGATCACAGCCACTTCGCTGCAGTTCCGACTGAATATAATCTGGAAAGGAAAGTAGTTATCGACACAAGAGGTCTGTGGGAAAGCTGAAGCCGCCCACCAGGCGTCGGTGTATGATGCGCCCATGGCTTCAATGAAAGGCAACTCCTACCAGCTCCACCGCGTCGCGTTGGCTCCCCTGCTACCCAATACCGGGGAGGCAGACATTGCCAAAGCCTGCAAGGCGGTAGCCAGTTTCGGTGAACAGCCTTTTTTGGACTTTCTATTACAACAGGGTCTTGGCCCCATGTGGAGCAAAGTACTGGAGGGTAGCGACGATGCCCACCCGCTAACGAAGGCGTTTAAAGACACGCTCCACCAGGCGCGCATGGACACCACCGGCACCTACCTTATTCACCGTCACAAGCTCACCCAAATCAAGGCGATACTAGCGGAAGCGAACATTTCCCATGTGGTATACAAAGGTGCCGACACCCGGGAGCGCCTTTACACAGAGCCAGCCCTGCGCCCCGCAGTAGATATCGACATACTGGTGCCTGAACAGCAAAAAGTAGCTGCAATTAAGGCCTTCAAGCAGCGGGGTTTTGATTTATATACCTCGGCAGACATCATTAGCCACGAAGCAAATCTGGTAATGGGTAAGACATCGATAGACCTGCACTGGGATATCCTGCGCCCGGGAAGAACGCGCCTTTCCATGGTGAACGCACTGCTGGAATCTCGAGTGGATTACGGTAGTCACTGGGGCATGAGTGATGAAGCCACACTGTTCATCATGCTGGTGCACCCGGTATTTGCCAAATATGGCACCACGCCCCATGCATCACTGATGCGAATGGTAGACCTGGCTATGCTGCTAAGCAAAAGCGACCTGAACTGGCAAGCCGTGCTGAGACTACTGAACAGAGCCGGCCTGAAAACCGCCGCCTGGATTACCTTACAATGGTATGAACTGCTTACCCACCTAGAGCCGCCATCCCAGCTTGTGGCGGCAATAAAACCCGGTGCCTTGCGACAAAAATACCTAAACTACTGGCTGGAGAAAAACCTCTCATCCAAACTGCTCGAAAAACCCATCTATGTACAGCTTGGCTTTACCCTACCCGCTCATGATCGATTTAGTGATGCGATCAGGGCAGTGCGACGGGCCAGGGAGCTAAGGCACCACCAGGAAGCCGACCTGCAAGCATTGCTACTTCAGACCTGAGCCCTGGCCTCCTTAAAAGAATCAATCATCAACTTCGCCTGTCGCGCCCTGTCAAACAGCTCCGCAGAGTCGCCGCTGGCCCTGGCCAACTCAGCCAGCCGCTCTCTATCCAGATACAATTCGCGAACTGAGCGGGCAAGCTCCTCGGGGGCTTCCGGCCGCACGACAACGCCTGATTTAGTCTCCCGGATAATGCCTGTGGCCTCCCCCTCCGGGCAGCTAATAATCATCGGCAGGCCCATGCCCATGGACTCGAATATTTTGGAGGGTATAACCTGCTCGAACAAGGGTGTATCGCGCAGGGAAATTAAAGAGATATCACACAGGCTCCACAGGGCAGGCATCATCTCTTTGGGCTGGCGGGGAATCAGGGCGATATTGGACAAGCCTCGCCTGGCAATGGAAGCTTCCAACTCGGCTCGCGCAGCACCACCACCGGCAAACAGGAAGCAGATATCCTTCTCGTCTTCCAGCATCGCCGCGGCGTCCAGCACCTTGTCCAGCGCATGTGCCATGCCGTGGGTGCCAATGTAGGCGACCACAAATTTGCCTTGCAGATTGTATTGTGCCGAGAGAGCTTGATCTTTTTCAGTGGCCGGTTGGTATTGGGACAGGTCCACCCCATTAACCACCACGTCAATTTTGCTGCCATCAATGCCGCGCTCAACCAGCTCTGTTTTAAAACTGTTGGTTACCGACACGATGCGGTCCGCTCGCCGATAGAGAAACAGCTCAAGCTTTTCCAGCAACTTGATAAATGTATTTGTCTCCATGGCGCCCACAGCGGTAATAGACGCGGGCCATATGTCCCGCAGCTCAAATATCCAGGGCTTCCATCGCAATACTGAAAGCACCCAGCCACCGCAGGCACAAAAGAACTGGGGTGAGGTAGAGGCAATGACATCCGGGCGCTTTTGAAACAGGCCGGCAATGGCGCCTGTTATTCCAAATGAAATGTAATCCAGAATGCGTTTGGCAAAGCCTTCATTGACGGTGATGTAGGTTTTCACCCGAACCACATCAATGCCATCAATTACTTCGCGCTGGTACCACTTATTTTTGTAGCCGGGAAACAGAACACCCTCAGGAAAATTGGGTGCACAGGTAATGACGGTCACCGCATGGCCCAGCTTTACCCACTCACGTGCATGCTCGTAGGTGCGGGTTGCGGGCGCATTACCCTCAGGAGGGAAGTTGTCAGTGAGGAACAGAATATGCATGTCAGCTGCGTATTATCGCTATATCTTGGGTAGAGAACACCTGATTATTTCTCCAGATTATGAGACAGCCAGTAATCGGGCTTTCGATGGAGATGGGCAACTGCAATGATAAGAATTTCGCTGGTTTCTTGTTTGTGCTGGTAAATAACACCGTAAGGAAATTTCGCAACCAGACACCTACGACTGCGATGTCCGAGGAGCGCGAAGGCAGTGGGATACTCCACAATACGCCTTAGTGAGCGCAGCACTTCGCGGCGAAACCGTAAACCTAATTGAGGCTGTTTTGATTCATAATACTCTACGGCGTGATCAAGCTCCGCTTCAGCTATCTTTAAAAAAACTACTTTCAATTGCTATCGTACTTGCCAAATACTTCGTTGATTGAAACAGCTTCTATCGTGCCACGGTCATAGGCATCGATACGCGCCTCCGCCTCATCAATCCATACCAAATCAATATTTTTATCTACTTGCTCCAGGCTACAAAGCAGCTGTTCGACAAGCTTTGCCCGCTCCAGGGCTGGAAGCTCAAGCGCCTGATTCGTCACAGTTTTAGAGACATTTTTCATAACCAGACACCTGAAATTACTGAATACAATTAAAATGCCACAGCCGGAGACGTAAATCCACGTCAATTTTAATCAACTCTGGGGTCAGGTCTACAACACCTCGCGCCAAACTTGCTTTCACAAAGGGGTGAAGATGAAAATAGGCCTTTGCTGTTCTGAACTTTCCCGTCAGGGTATCGCTTACTTCCAGCACACCGGGTGACAGACGCCACTCACGTTGGTGAATGACTTTAGGGCGAAGCCGTTTGTAGCTATCGTGGGCGGCCTTGACGATTGTGGTGTCACTCTTCTGTTCCACTGCCACATCAAAAACACGCGCCCTTCGCGCCACCCGAAAGCCACTCCAGACTTCCGAGGAATTCTCCTCATTCACCATCACCGTGTTGTGGGCTGCAGTGCCACGCTGCCGCAGGCGCTCTGCACCCAGGCCATATTCTGAGGTGCCTGAATTCACCAACACCCGCTGCCCCTTCAACGACCACTCAAAACTGAGCGTATCGGCATGGGCGTGCCCGGGAATATAGTCCGGCCCGATAGCCGCCACATCCAGCAGCGCCACCTGGTCGTGCTGGCGCACTGCGATATAGCCAGAGTCGTGGAAGTGCTGGGCTGTATCATGCTGAGCCTGCCCCGCTTTTTCGGGTACCACGTGGTGTTTCACGCCGAGTTTTTCGGCATAGGTGAGAATAGCGGCGGGCTCAGGTGCTATACCAAAGGCCGTATCGTTGAAAAAGGAAATCCCGCCATCCGGGTGCAGCATACCTTCCAGCCAGCTTGCCATTAGAGCAGCTGTGTTTCGCAGGCGCTCAGCCTGTTGCGCTATTTTACTGCCGGGATAAAGCTGCCCCAGTTGTATCAGGTCGAGCAGGTCTGTCAGGATAATACTGTGGTACATGGGAGACAGCTCAAAATGTGCACCGTCTGCCAACACTTGTTCTGTGAGCTGTTCCTTCAACAGCACTATTCCCGTATGCAGCCATGCATCCGCGATGTCGCCTTCAAAATAGGTACCTGCAAATACCAGCGCCTTGGCGTTGGCCAGAATATGATTGCCGAGCAAGTGATATTCCACCTGCTGGCTTAGCGCGTATGCCTGCTCAAGCAGACTAATTTGCATGCCCTCTACGGGCTCATTGCCAACCAGCAACCACTTAATCCAGTTGCCTATTCGTAAAGACAGGGGATAAGGCTCCCAACCCGTGCCGGTAAGCGGCGGGTTATCTACCATCCAGCGGGCGATAACCTCCCGCTGCAGGTCAGTTCGAAAACTGGCATTCTCCGCCACCAGGTCGTCAAAGTAATGCAGGTTATAGAGCCACAGTTTGCTCTTACCGGGGTCTTCCCACTCAAACAAGGCACCAGGCTCATTGAGAAAAGTGACCGAGGAATCAGCAGTGAAGGAAGAAGGTAGAGCGGCGTGAACCTGCCACGGAACATCGGGAGCTATAACGGCCAGCGCCCCACCCTGATACCTGCCGGGCTTGCGCAAACGCCGCACCAGGCGATTTAAAACCTGACGGAGCTTGAGATACTTAACCGTATGAAAGAGTCGACTGAGGGACATTTCAACAGCGCAACGCTCGCGCCACCTCAATACTCACCCTGGCAAGCACATCTTCTACCCGGACCTCGCCTGTTTTTAAATCCTGAAATATTTGTTTCAAACGTAATTGTCCATGCTGGTATCCAAATCGACAAAGAGCTGTAAATACGGGCCCGCTCCGCCGACTATCATAATGGTAGCCTACATAGCCACATAATGGTAGCCTATAGAGGCTCATAATCGCAGTGCACAGAGGCTTACAGTGGAAAACTACCTGCAACGTATTATCGATACAGAGCTGGACGAATTACTGACAAGCCTTCCAGCCATTGTACTTGAGGGGGCAAAAGGGGTTGGAAAAACCGAATCAGCTAAACGCCGGGCCAATACCTTTTATGCAATGGACGAGGCTTCTCAAAGAGCCATAGCCAACGCGGATATCACCCAGATACTCAAGGGGAAAAATCCGATCCTGATTGACGAGTGGCAACGCAAACCAGAAGTATGGGATGCAGTACGCCGGGCAGTCGACAACAATAATAGCCCGGCACAATTTTTGCTCACGGGCTCTGCCAGTCCAACCAAGCCTCCCACTCACTCCGGGGCAGGGAGAATTGTAAGTGTACGCATGCGCCCCCTTAGCCTGGCTGAGCGAGGCCTGGGCGTACCCACTGTGAGTATAAAAAGCTTACTACAGGGCGATCATTGCAAGATAGAAGGAGAAACGCCTCTGAAATTAGCCGATTATGTCCGCGAAATGGTCACTTCCGGTTTTCCGGGTATTCGCCATCTCAGCGGCAGGGCTCTCAGAGCACAACTGGATGGGTATCTGGCACGCATAGTCGATAGGGATTTTAAGGATCAGGGTTTAAATCTGCGCAACCCTCAGGGACTGATCAGGTGGATGACAGCCTATGCGGCAGCAACCGCAACAACCGCCTCGTTTGAGACCATCCGGGATGCCGCCACAGGGGGCGAAGGGCAAAAGCCCGCCAAAACAACGGTTCAGCCATACCGGGAAATACTTGAACAGTTATGGATACTGGACCCAGTGCCCGCCTGGCTTCCATCAAAAAACCACATCACCCAGTTAACACAACCGCCCAAGCACCACCTGGCCGACCCGGCATTGGCGATCCGGCTGTTGGGCCTTGATGAGAGCGCCTTGATCACTGGCACAGAGTCGGGGCCAGTCATTAACCGCAACGGTACCTTGCTGGGGCATCTGTTTGAATCACTGGTGACGCAACTGATTCGCGTTCTGGCACAAGCAGCCGAGGCGAATATTAAGCACCTGCGCACCAAAGCCGGGGAACATGAAGTTGACCTGATCATCGAGCGCCCTGATCAACGAATTGTCGCGATTGAGGTGAAATTAAGTGAAACAATAAAAGATAACGATGTTAAAAATTTATTGTGGCTGAAAAAGCAAATAGGAGAAGACCTTCTCGACACGGTGGTAATTAATACCGGAAAGCGCGCCTACCGACGCCCGGATGGGGTTGCCGTGGTGCCAGCTGGACTTGTTGGCGAATAACCGGACAACCCCGGCCCCCACGCAACTGCTCCGCCACTTCGATACTCACCCTGGCCACCTCCATAATCTCCTCATAGGCAATCGGCGCAGGTGCGCCCGAGCGGATACTGTCGACGAAGGCCGCGGCGCAGGCCTTCTGGCCCTTGTCCTGGCTGTGCAGTCGCTGGCTTTTGAAGCCCTTCCAGCCAAAACCTTTCAGGCGTTTGAAGTTATCCAGCTGCAGCACCGCATCCCCCGCAAAGGCTTCTATGCGCTCCTTGGGGAAGGCCTTGCCGCCATTGGCGAAGTAGTGGATGGTGCCCATGGAGCCGTCTTCAAAGATGAGGGTAATGCTGGCCTTGTCTTCGGTGATCTCCACCCCTGGTGCATTGCCAATACTGTGCGCCGAGAAGCCGGTAATGGGTGCGCCTGCCAGGTGGCGCATCAGGTCTATGTAGTGGCAGGCCTCACCGATGATACGTCCGCCGCCCAGCTCAGGGTCCTGCGTCCAGTGGTCGGGGGGAATAGCGCCGGCGTTCATGGTGAAGATAAACGTTTTGGGGCCTACCACTTTATCCAGCAGGCCTTTCATCGTAACCGTCAAAGGCGAAAAGCGGCGATTGTAACCTACCATCAAGCGGCTCTTGCCCTGTTGCGACTGCCAGGCTTCATCGATGCCTGCCAACTCATCAAAAGTGAGGGCCAGGGGCTTTTCCACAAACACCTGCTTGCCCGCCTTCAAGGAAGATACTACCTGCTGCGCATGCAACTGGTGCCGGGTGGCTATCACCACGGTATTCACCGCAGAGTCAGCAAGGGCCGCCTCAAGATCGGTAGAGGCTTTGGCGAAGCCATGTTTGTCGCCCTGCTGTACCGCGCTGACACCGCCACCGGTAACCAGCGTATCCAACCTGGCGCCCGCCTCGGAAAAAGCCGGAATCAACACCCGTGAGGCGTAGTTACCGCCCCCCACAAAGGAACAAACGACATCCCCGGGCGTATAAAGCGATTTATAGTCAACCGCAGCGGCCAGCTCTACCGTCTTGACATCCATGGCATCGGCGGATTCGGGATAGTCGATGACAATACCCAGCGTACCTGGCACATCCAACAGCTGATAGGCCTCGGGAGCATCATCGATAAGAAAGCGGTGGGTGATAAGCGGCACAACATCCAGCGCGCCGCAAGCCATCATATCCAGCACCGCTTCAAATTACGCTGCTGTGTCCAGCGCACAAGGCCCACGGGGTAGTCGTGGCCCTTTTCTTCATAATCCGCATCATAGCGGCCGGGGCCATAGGAACAGGACACCTGAAAGGAGAGCTCTTTCTCATAGAAGTCAGCATGGGAAAGCGCCAGGCCCACAACACCGACCAACACGATACGGCCCCGCTGACGGCACATGGTAGCCGCCTGGTGCACAGGATCGTTACTTTTGGTACTGGCGGTGATAATCACGCCATCCACACCGCGACCACGAGAAAACACCCGGGCGACAGCGACAGGGTCTTCCCCTTTGGACAGGCGCCGGGAGCGGCCTGTGAACACAGAACCTCTTCAACGCGAGTTTCGCCGGATTTTAAATCCTGGAATATTTGTTTCATAGGTATAAGGAATATGCCTTAGTGGCCAAAGGGCCAGAAGCGGATTAGCCGCCAAAAAAATTCTGTAAGATAGGGATGGTAGCTGTGGCCATGGTGAGACCGAACATCAGATAGATGCGGGAAATTTTGCCGTCGATGCGTTCGAAGCGCAGTTCAAGGGCATCAGAGAGTTTATCTATCTTGGTCTCCACCTTAACAAAACGCGTGTCCATTTTTGTCTCGATTTCGACAAAGCGCTTATCCATATTCGCCTCTACCCGCGTTTCAAACTCAGTGAAGCGTGTATCGAGATAATCTCTGGTAACCAGGGCGTCAAAATTGTGGAGGAAGGTAGCGGTCATGGCTTTTGCATGTACCTCGGCTTGCTTACGGGGCACCCCGGACGCTTCGAGCTCATGGGTATACTCCAGTGGATCAAATGCTATAGCCGCCATACTACACCTCCGATGTGCGTATACCAAACCTATCAGAAGTGCCCTATCGAGCGAACATCACATCTGACCAATTAGCCACTACCGATCAAATAAACTGCCGCATCAATGCTAGACCTGACCCCCAAGTCGCTGCAAAACCGGCAACAACATCGTGGCGATCAAAAGGCCCAATATCCAGGATTGCAACTTCAGGGTGCCTCGCAATTCAGCCAAGTCCCCGCGAACTCCACCAATTTCACCATGCATCTCCAACCGGAATTCGGCAAAGCTCCTGTCCACCTCCGCAAAGCGCTTATCCATATTCGCCTCTACCCGCGTTTCAAACTCAGTGAACCGCGTATCGAGGTAATCTCTGGTGACCAGGGCATCAAAGTTGTGAAGGAAGGTAGCAGTCATGGCTTTTGCATGTACCTCGGCTTGTTTGCGGGGTACCCCGGACGCTTCGAGCTCATGGGCGTACTCCAGCGGATCAAATGCTATAGCAGCCATACTACACCTCCAGTGTGCGATGACCAACCGTAGCAGGTGCGGGGCATCGGGCGAACATCATCCCTGTCCAAATTCGCGCAGCCGTAGGGTGCGCACCGCGCACCCCCCCCATATCAAATGCTACAATGCTAGACCTGACCCCCGGTACCCGAAGAGAAACTACGAATCGGCGATAACGAACTTGCCTCCCTTACGCCTTATAGTCGCCTGCAACGCGAATGCCCTGGACTTTTGCGACTCTTTGATGCCTTTGGTACCAGAGTGGCCGCTGGTGTTTGGCTCCACCCGTGGCTTCGCCTCCTGGCTAGGAGCCCATCCGAAACCTTCATTTCTATTCGTGATCGAACCCAGTTCCCGTGAGCGTCAATTCCGGCTCATCAATCAACCTAAACCCATCTTTTAGATCTAACACGCCGATGTGAGTCCTGCCACCCACGGTCGGTATCTCTGTTGAGAAGTGAGAAAGCCCCGACTGACTGTTGACCAAGTGAGTCACCAGGCCCCTGGCGGCATTGCGCAGGATCAACTTGTCGACCCCGCCTTGCACCAGCCAGGAAAACCAAACTCATCAAATGTAATCAAACCCAAGACCAATACGCTTTCATCTGATACATTCCCCAAACATGGCATCCCGCAGTCACACCACTTAAAAATTGATCTTTTTCACGATGTTCTATAAAATTTGTCTACAGTCGATGGACACACAGAAAAAAGCCATCCGCACGTATCTTTCAAGCGAAGTTAATTCTTCCACGTGCGGCTCTGGCACATTCTCCCCCTGCCACGCCAGATGAAAACATTCGCCATTCTCATTGACGCGGGCTTCGCAAAGCCAAAGCTAGCGGTGAATTTCAAGCGAGTTGTCGCCTAGATTAAAAAATTATGCTGCCTTATATACTTCCTTTTCTACTTTCTGTTTTCCCGGATTCAGATAAACCTCTCCTATCGGATCCCAGTTTCTAATGTTGCCACTCCAGCGAAGAGGATTTGCTGATCTGGCTTTGAGGTAAACTTGGCGTCGGTCAGTATTTGAATGTCTTCACCGTCGTGTCGCTGTGCAGGCGTTACAAACTTAATGGCGCTGTGTCGATGCTCATAGTTGTACCAGTCTACGAAGCCCTGAACCCAGCCTCGCGCCGCTTGCATATCAGCAAAGGGTTTATCCGGGTAGTTAGGTCGATATTTCAGTGTGCGAAATGCGGCTTCGGTATTCCCGTTATCGCTATTGTCATAAAGACCTCCGCCAGCTTTGGGAACATCATTTTTACCAACCGCAAGTATGTTCCCTCCTCCATCCATTATCGCCGCGCCAACCTGCCTCGACAAACAAGCAGAACTTGTGGCAGCTGCATCGGCATAATACAGCCCCTGCTCATCTTTCTCCGGGTGATCAGCCCACTTCTGCCCATGTGCTGTAGACAAT
>QNFR01000071.1 GCA_003646405.1 Gammaproteobacteria bacterium | reverse complement strand
CTGATCCTGAATTATCAGGTGGTTAGCGCGCTTGCGGTAGTGGTTTCAGCGCCTGCTTGATAACTTTGCCCAGGTTAACGCCATTCCCGGAACCGACATTGTTCACATCCTCAACAATCTTGGTCATGATGACCTGCCATACCTCCTCGTTGTTTGCCATGTTATTGAATTGCAGGGCTATATTACGGGTTTCTTTTACTCCGCCCAGGGCGATGGCGTTGTCCACGCTAGCCCCGTCAACCTGCCTGTTGGGCATTACACTGGGGTAGAGGGTGATGTTGCTTGCCTGCGCACTCTTCTCTCCCTGGAGCATGCCGGCGGCGAAGGTATAGTCCACACTGAATTGGGCTCGCTTCTCATCGAGGATGTAACCCTTACTCTGCAAATTGGCGTTGACCTGTTGCCGTAGGATGGGGTCCAGGGTGTAGATTGGATCGGAGGAGTTGGTGATATTGCGCATGGGCTCACTGCGCCACTTGTAATACTGGTAGTTACCCGCCGCGAACTTGTCTGTTTCCGCCGGTTCAATTTCGATGCCGCTGCAGGCCGCCAACAACAGGGCCAGCAAGGCGCTTGCCAGAATATTTATGATGCGCATGATATTCCTCTTAACAGATCAGGTGGCGTTTTCGGCACGGCCAGACGCGGGGTGCGTTGGTGGTGACAATGGTAGCAGTCTCCGCCGGGGTCGGCCACAAGCCAGCTTTGTCCACATAGGCCCGGTCAGGGTGGATTGGGGGTGCTGCCCGGCAACTGGCCGACAGCCCATTTATAGCCCTTTTTTTTTGCGTGGATGTTGGGATGGTTATGGACCATGAAGGCTGCTCGGGGCTGCAGTTTGGCGTAAAATTATCGCGTGATTTACCAGCTGCATTTTGCTACCATTGCGCCATAACTAAAAGTTATTTCTAGGGGTAATGATGATTTCCCGTAAATTGATCCGCACTGACCTGAACTTGCTGGTCGCTCTGCAGGTTCTGTTGGAGGAGCGCAATGTAACACGGGCGGCGGAACGCCTGTCGGTATCACAGCCCGCGCTCAGCAAGACCCTGCAAAAATTGCGCGACTCCTTTGAGGACGAACTTTTTACCCGCACCGCCCACGGTCTGGTGCCCACGCCGCGGGCAGAAGAACTGGGCGGGGAACTGCCGGCTTTACTGGATACGGTAGACCGCGTGCTGGGTAACGCTGATTTCAGCCCCGAAACATTTGCCGGCAGTTTCAAACTGTTGTTGCCGCCGATACTTTGTGAGTCCCTGCTACCTGGCCTGATGGCCGATTTGCACAAAAATGCCCCCAATGTCCAGATTATTACGGCAGAGGTTGTGCCCCATTACCAGGACCAGCTGAAAAAGGGAGAGGCGGACTTTGCCGCCTTTGTGGCGCTGGAAACTGAGCGAGACATTCTCGCCGAGCCCATTGCGGCGATTGCGCCGCGCTGCTACATGCGCACCAGCCATCCCCTGGTGAAGAAGGAAATGAGCCTGAAGGATTTTCTGGCCTACCCCCACCTGCGCCTGTATCTCCCGGGGTTGACCCGCGAAAATACCAGCATGGTAGACGATGTGCTCGGGCAGTACGGGGTGCACCGCAGCATTGTCCTGGAAACCACGCAGTTCTCCGCAGCGGTAGGCGTGCTGACCCGCACCGACTCGCTGTTGGTGGCCAACGCCGGTTTTCAGGAGGGGGGGCTGTACCGAGAGCGTATCAGCGGGCAGGAGTTACCGGCGGAACTGCAACGCATGATTCACAATACGCACAGCGGTAACCGAGGCAAGATGTCGCTGATGCGCCACACCCGCACGTCCCGCAGCGCCGCTCACCAATGGATGCGGGCTCTGTTGATGAAACACCTCACTAATTCTTCGGAAATCATACGGCCCCCGCCCGGGCCGGCGCCGCTATTTCCGGACGGAGCTGCGGTAGGCCCGGGGTGACATGCCAATGGTCTTCTTGAACAGCCTGGAGAAGTAAAGCGGGTCGTCGTAGCCCAGTGCCGCCGCAACGCCTTGCACGCTGAGGTTGCCGGTGTCCAGCAAGTAGCAGGCATGTTCCATCTTCATATTAAGAAAATGCCGGATGGGTGAATAGCCGGTCAAAGCCTTGTACTTGTTGGCAAAGTGGTATTTGGATAGTCTGGCTGCCGTGGCCAGCGTATCCAGGTCCAAAGGCTGTCCTATATGTTCCAGCATGAAGCTCTGTAATGCCTCCAGATTGAAGCTGTGCTGGCTGTTGGCCTGCGCCCCGCGCATCTCTAATGCCATCTGGGTCAGCAGATGGCGCAATTGATTGGCGGCGTTGATAAAAGACCGGGTGCTGTAGCCGGTGCGGCGCACCTCCAGCAGGCCCCGGAAGTGGGCGATTAGCTGTGGTGAAACACCGACCAGTGCGACCGGGTGGCGATCTTCGCGATAGCCCAGGTACTGATTGAATATCGCCGTGCTGCTGCCCTGGAAGTGCACCCAATAGATCGTCCAGGGCTCATCGGGGTCTGCTTCGTAGTGATGCGCCACACTCTGTGGCAGTAGCAGCGCCTCACCCGGGGCAATCACGCCACGCCAGTTGTGAGTGCTGGCGTGGCCCTTGCCCTGGACGCAATAAATCAACAGGTTGTCATCGTGGCGGCTGCGTTGCATACGGTGGGCGCTGGCTGCGGGATAGAAACCCATGGCCGTGGGATAGCACTCCCTGGTAAGGGGATGTCGCGCCAGTTTGTTCAGCATGAAGGCCGGTGTGAGGAAGCGCGTACCATGTTCCGGCAGTGGCCACTTGGAGGGTGCGCTCATGCTTTGCCCTGATTTGAGTCGACTGGTAAATACTTACAATACAGCAAGATAGTCCATAACATACACAATTTCTTCTCTTTGCGTACAGTCACCGACCCTGTAAGCTGGCGTTCAGTTTTTGATCAGCTACGCTATATTGGTGCTGCCGCTCGTTGGTCTGCGCCAGGAAATGACACAGGAGCATTGGATGATGGAAGAGAACCAGGTATTGATTGCAGCCCGGGAAGAAGTAGCAGCCATGATGGAGCGCGCCCGCGCGGCTCAACAGCAGATTGCCCATTACACCCAGGAACAGGTGGATGAACTGATCACCGCCATGGTGTGGGCGGTGGCGCGGGAAGACCGCTCGGAAAAAATAGCCCGTTTCACCGTCGATGAAACCCAGTTGGGCAACTACGAGGGCAAGTACCTCAAGATTCACCGCAAGACCCGGGCCACCCTGATGGACATCATCGATGATAAATCCGTCGGTGTTATCGAGGAAGACCCCGAGCGCAATCTCATCAAGATCGCCAAACCGGTTGGCGTTATCGGCGCCCTGTCGCCTTCCACCAACCCGGAGGCGACGCCGGTGATCAAGGGTATTTCGGCGGTAAAGGGCCGCAATGCCATCATTGTCGCGCCACATCCACGGGCCAAGCTGACCAACAAGATGATCTGCGATTATATGCGCGAGGCTATAGAGGCGGTGGGCGGCCCGGCGGACCTGGTGCAGAGCATCGATGTGCCCACGATGGAAAAGACTAACGAACTGATGCGCCAGTGCGACCGTATCCTGGCTACCGGCGGCGAAGCCATGGTGAGCGCCGCTTACTCATCCGGTACCCCGGCTCTTGGCGTGGGTGTGGGCAATGCGGTGATCACTGTAGATGACAGCGCTGACCTGGAAGAGGCCGCTGACAAGATCCGGATTTCCAAGACGCTGGACCTGGCCGCATCCTGTTCCTCGGATAATTCTGTGCTGGTATTCGAATCTGTTTACGATGAATTTCTGGGGAAACTCAAGCACGAGGGTGGTTTTGTCATCGAGGGTGAGGACAAGCAGAAGCTGCAGAATGTTTTGTGGCAAGACGGCGTTCTTAATGCCAAGATCGTGGCTCAACATGCACTCAACATCACCGGCCAGGCGGGTATCGACCTGCCCGAGGGTAAGCAGTTCCTGATCGTGCCAGAGACCGGCACTGGCCCTGACTACCCCTTCTCGGGAGAGAAACTGACGGTCACTATGGCTCTGTACAAGATCAAAGACATCGATGAGGCCATTGTGCTGACCAACAAAATCCAGGCCTACCAGGGGCAGGGGCACAGCTGCGGCATATACTCCTACAACGATGACAACATCATGAAACTGGCGGAGGCTACGCGCACCTCCCGGGTCATGGTGAACCAGCCGCAGGCCGCTTCCAACAGTGGCAATTTGTGGAATGGGATGCGCCAGACCTTCTCCCTGGGCTGCGGCTCCTGGGGCGGTAATAGCATCAACCACAACATCACCTGGCGCGATCTGATCAACGAGACCTGGGTTTCCAAGCCTCTGTCCAAAACCAAGGTGGTTCCCTCTGATGAAGAACTGTTCGGCTCGGTAATGGGCAAATTTTAGTGTGCCTCGTTGCTCATATTGTAACTTTCAGCGAGTCGCCAAAGGGCCATCAGCCGCGTTGCGCTTTCCTGACGTAGGCCCACGGAGCGAAGGAGTAAGCAGTGGATTTTTCCCTGAATGAAGACCAGAAGGCTTTTGTAGAGAGCGCGCGCGCCTTCGCCGAGGGTGTATTGGCACCCAACGCGGCACAATGGGATGAGCAATCGATCTTCCCCAAAGATGCGCTGCAGCAGGCCGGTGAGCTGGGTTTTATGGGCATGTACACGCCAGAGGATGCGGGCGGACTGGGGCTTGGCAGGTTGGACGCCAGCTTGATTGTCGAGGAGTTGTCCAGGGGCTGCACGGCGACGGCGGCTTTTCTCACTATTCACAATATGGCCACCAGCATGGTTGGCAAGTACTGCAATGAGGCAGTCATCGAGCAGTGGTGCCCGGATCTGGTTATGGGGTCTAAATTGGCCTCCTACTGCCTGACCGAACCCGGTGCCGGTTCCGACGCTGCCTCCCTGCGCACTACAGCTACGCGCGATGGGGACGACTATATAGTCAACGGCAGCAAGGCCTTTATCTCCGGCGCGGGAGAGACAGATGTGCTGGTGGTGATGCTGCGCAGCGGTGGCGCCGGACCGAAAGGCATATCCGCTTTACTGATCCGGGCCGATGCCGAGGGCGTGTCTTACGGCAAGAAAGAAGACAAAATGGGTTGGAACGCCCAACCTACCCGCATGATCACCTTCGACAACGTGCGGGTGCCCGTGGCCAATCGACTGGGCGAGGAGGGGCAGGGTTTTGCCATTGCCATGGAAGGACTGGACGGTGGTCGTATCAATATCGCGACCTGCAGTATCGGCACCGCCCAGCAGGCGCTGGAAGAGGCCACCGCCTACGTGCAGGAGCGCAGGCAGTTCGATACGGCTATTGCCGATTTCCAGGCTACCCAGTTCAAGTTGGCGGATATGCTGACGGAGTTGGTGGCGGCGCGGCAGATGGTGCGACTGGCGGCCAGCAAGCTGGATCACCAGGACGCCCAGGCGGTGACCTACTGTGCCATGGCCAAACGCTTTGCCACCGATGTGGGTTTTAATGTCTGCAACGACGCCCTGCAGTTATTCGGTGGCTACGGTTACATCAAGGAATACCCGATGGAGCGGCACGTACGCGATACCCGCGTGCACCAGATCCTGGAAGGTACTAACGAAATCATGCGGGTGATTGTGTCCCGCAAAATGTTAATGGACGGCGCATTGGAGGTAATAAAATGAGTTTGAGTACATCGGAAAAACTGAAAGTAGAAGTGCGGGGCCACACCGCCCTGGTGACTATAGACAACCCCGGCGCCAATACCTGGGACACGGAGAGTCTGCCGGCGCTCAAAGACCTGGTGGAGAAACTGAATGAGGACAAGAATATCTACGCTCTGGTACTTACCGGAGCCGGTGAAAAATTCTTTTCCGCCGGTGCAGACCTGAAACTGTTTGCCGGTGGTGATCCGGACAACGCCCGCGCCATGGCGGTCTATTTTGGCGAGGCTTTTGAAGCCCTGGCGGACTTTCGTGGGGTATCTATCGCCGCAGTCAATGGCTTTGCCATGGGCGGTGGGCTGGAAGCGGCTATGGCCTGTGATATCCGTATCGCCGAGGAACAGGCGCAGATGGCGTTGCCGGAAGCCAAGGTCGGCCTGTTGCCCTGTGGTGGGGGCACCCAGCGCCTGTCCCGGCTGGTGGGTGAGGGTTGGGCCAAACGCATGATTCTCTGCGGTGAGCGCATCGATGCCACTACCGCCGAGCGAATCGGCCTGGTGGAAGAAGTGGTCGGTAGAGGCGAGGCCCTGGACAAGGCCCTGGCCCTGGCTGAGCAGGTGGGCCAGCAGAGCCCGATATCCGTCGCGTTCTGCAAGCGTTTGCTGCATACCGGGCGCAACACGGTCATAGCCGCTGGCCTGGAAGGGGAGCGCGACCTGTTTGTTGACCTGTTCTCGACCGAAGATCAGCGCGAAGGGGTGAATGCGTTTCTGGAAAAGCGTAAACCCGAGTGGAAGAATAGCTGAGGAGCCCCCAATGTCGGAAGCACCCATTTTATTTGAAGAGTTGCCGGCGGGAGCCCGTAAGTTGGGCCGGGTGACGCTGAATGTCCCCGCGACACTGAACTCCCTTACCCTGGAGATGGTCGATCTGCTGCAGCAACAGTTGGATGCCTGGCGAGGCGATGACGATATCGCGGCAATATTTATAGAGGGTGCAGGAGAGAAGGCATTCTGCGCCGGCGGCGACGTGCAGGCGCTGTATCAATCCGCGGTTGCCACACCCGGTGGCCCCTGTGATTACGCAGAGCGCTTCTTCGAGCGGGAATACCGCATGAACTATGCCTTGCACACTTACCATAAGCCGATTATCTGCTGGGGTCATGGCATTGTGATGGGCGGTGGTCTGGGTGTGATGGTCGGCTGTTCCCATCGGGTGGTGACCCAGAAGACCCGTATCGCCATGCCCGAAGTGACGATCGCCCTGTTTCCGGATGTCGGCGGCACCTGGTTTCTCAATCACACGCCGGGTAAGTCCGGGCTGTTCCTGGCACTTACCGGCGCTTCCATAAATGCTGCGGATGCCATCTATACGGGTATTGCCGATCGCTTTATTGCCAGCGAGCGCAAGCCGGAAGTGTTGGAGCAGTTGCTGCGGCAGCATTGGTCCACTGATGCTGCGGCCAATCACGCACTGGTCCGGCATGCGCTGCGCCCTTTTGCCGAACAGAGCATGGGACAATGCCCGGGTGGCCAGGTGGAACCGCACCTGGGTTCTATCAATACCTTGTGCGATGGCGATGACATCCACGAGATTATCGACAATATTGTGTCCCAGCAGACCCAGGATCCCTGGTTGTCCAAAGCAAGGGACAGCCTCTCACACGGCTCGCCGCTGGCGGCACTGTGGATTTTCCGGCAGCTCCTTGAAACACGCCACGCGTCCCTGCGGGAAGTATTCCAGGCGGAAATCCAGCTGGTGACTAACATTGTGCGCCATCCGGAATTCGCTGAAGGTGTACGAGCCCTGTTGATTGACAAGGATCGCAGTCCTGCATGGCAATACAAGACGTCCCGGGATATACCTGCGGAGGTTATGGACGCATTTTTTAACGCGCCCTGGGATGAAAATCCTCTGGCTGATTTGTAAGCAACTATTTACTGGGGAATACGATAATGGCTAATGTGGCATTTATAGGCCTTGGCAATATGGGCGGACCCATGGCCACCAATCTGATTGACGCCGGGCACAGCGTGACCGTGTTCGACCTGTCTCAGGCTGCCCTGGATCAACTACAGGAGGCGGGTGCATCGGTAGCCGCCACGGCGGCGGAAGCTGCCCGGGAAGTTGACTACGTCATTTCTATGTTGCCGGCGGGCAAGCACGTGGCCGGTGTCTATATGGGCGCAGAGGGTTTGCTGGCGCAATTGGACAGTTCCACCACGATCCTCGACTGTAGCACCATCGATGCCGCCACCGCACGACAGGTAGGCGAAGCCGCAGCAGAACTGGGCCTTGGTTTTATGGACTCACCCGTAAGTGGAGGCGTCGCCGCCGCTGCTGGCGGTACGCTGGCATTCATGTGCGGTGGCGCTGCGGCAACCTTTGAAAAAGCCAAACTAATCCTTGTGGATATGGGTGTGAACATCTTCCACGCCGGCCCGGCTGGTGCCGGCCAGGTGGCCAAGGGTTGCAACAACATGCTGCTGGCCGTCCATATGATAGGTACCTGCGAGGCCCTGGAAATGGGCGCTCGCAACGGGCTGGACCCCAAGGTGTTGTCAGAAATTATGCTGGCCAGTTCGGGCCGCAACTGGTCACTGGAAGTGTATAACCCCTACCCGGGGGTGATGGAATCCGCACCTGCCAGTAATGACTACAAGCCGGGCTTTATGGTTGACCTGATGCTTAAGGATCTGGGGCTGGCAATGGAAATCGCCGAGCAAAGTGATGTTGACAATCCCATGGGCCGGCTGGCCAGGGAGTTGTACAGCCAACACCAGGAGGCCGGCAACGGCCGGATGGATTTTTCCAGTATTTTGCAGAAGTTGCAGGGCTGATAAATAAAATGGGACAGCCTACTGGCTGAGCTCATCTATTTGCTTCATCTGCAACTGGGCGGCGTCCTGCAGGGACTGTTCGACGTTTTCCGCCTTTTCCATTGATTTTATATGTTCTTGGGGGACGATAGTCTCAGCATCGCCACCCCCTGCCGATTGGTACAATACCCACATTATTGCGCCCAACGAAAGAACCAAGCCGATTAATCTCATAGGAACCCCCCTTTTGAGTAACTGTAGCACGAGTCTGCGTTTTCACTAATCATTGCGTTGTTGCTTCCCCGGAGACCAGGCGCAGGTCTATACCGGTCAGGCGATCAAAATCGTAAGCGCTGAGTTTAAAAAAAAGTGTGTACTGGCTGCTGCTTACAAAATGTTTCTCCTGCACAGTGAAAAATTCCAGTGTTGTTGTTCCCGCCAGGCTGCGCACCTGTAATACCAGGAGCGCCTCGGCTTCTGACAGCTCACGCTGTACATCCTCCGGCGCCACGCCGTCTACCTGCAGGGAACGCAGTGCGGCAAGCAGTGCCTCCAATTCTCGTGGATCCGGTGCCAGCCCGACGCCTGATAACCATTCCCCACTATCGCGGTTCAGGCTGTAACTGTCTGCGGTAATGCTCAGGGGCGTGCGTATTTGTAGCAACCTGGGTTCTAGCCAGGCACCGCTGATCCCGGGTGCATCGAAGGTATTGAAGACGATACTGTAAATGGCATCCTGCCCTTTTCTGCGGGCATGCACCTTGCGAAAACCAGGCGATGTTCCCAGGTAGACCGTAGCCAACAGTTTTCCCTCCGCCAGAAAACTCAGGCTGCGTTGGTAACGATAGTTGGCTACCTGGAAGCGCTGGCGGGCGACAATAGATTGGGCAATGGGCCAGTCACTGTCCTGCCCGGTGATGCTGTCCAGCAATTTATCGATCCTGTCCGAATCTGCCGGCAGATTCTCCAGATCGGGAAGAAACCAGCGCTCCCCCACTTTTTGCAGCGTGGTTTTGTTGTCGTATTCGTCGCCGATACGTATTTCATCGATGATATCCGGGCCTGACGGTAGCAGAGGCTGGTGCAGCGGACGCTGCGCCAGATCTTGCTGTGGCCAGTACACAGCGGCGACGATGCCGCACTGGATCAGGAAAGTCAGCAGCAGTGTGATGACCGGGCGACTCACAGTGCCAGGCCTTTGGCATAGCGTCGCCGCCGCAGTATTTTTCGCAGCCAGTGAGCAATAGCCAGCAACACTAACCACAGCACCGCCAGACCATAGTTGAAGTATTCGATAAGTGCCTGGACGCGGCGCTCCATTGGGGGGAGCGTGCGGTTGAAGTGGGCGCGTGAGCGAATTTGTAACAGCTGGTCGTCCTGTAGCGCCCAGTCCAGGGTGTTCATAAATAGTTCCAGTGGTCCCAGGTATTGGGTGCCGGAGGCAGTGACCACGGCATTCAAAATCTGGTCATCCATAAAGTCGTTGGAAGCGTACAACACGATACGGGCGGCTTCCGGAGAGTGCTGAATCAGGCTGGTGACGCCGGAACCATCGTACATCTGCGGGTCTTGCTCAGTACTATTGAGTGGGTGGGTTTTGTCTGCGAAAAAAGAGTCGAAGCGCCCTTGCACAATAAGGCCCAGATATTCGTCCGCCTGTGCGATGGCGTTCCCGTTTACACCGGGTTTTCCCGGGCGAAAACTGCTGAGACCATCAGGGCCGAGGCTGGGCATGATTTCCATACTGTCGCTCAGCCAGGAATTAGCCGAGCTTTCCAGCAATTCGGTGACCCGCCTGCCACTGTCCTTGCCAACAGTAATGGGAGACGCCCATGCCATCGTCAATTGCGGCAGGTTGCCGGTAACCGGGTGTTGCGGTGCCAGTCCGGGTGGGCGCAGGTCGATGAAATACGGGTAATCGATCATTTGCACGTCGCGAAATTCATAATCGCCTTCCCGCCTGGTAACAGGAGAGGGAAACGCAGCACTCTGCTGGTCCAGTACCAGGGTGTTACCAATCTCTATGTCGTGGTGGGCCAGCCATTCCTGCAACCCGCTATTGTAGTCGTGCATACGCAACTGACCGCCACTGATTTCAGCGGTAAAAGGTGATGTTGCCAGAATTACGGTGCCACCGCGCATCAGGAACTGATCGATGGCGAAGATGGATTTTTCGTCCAGCTGGTGCGGGGCTACTACCGCCAGAATGTCAGCCTCAGGCGTAACGCTGCCGTCCGACAGGTCCTCCAGGCGGATGCTGTAGTCTCGCGCGACGACCCGTTCCAGATTAGTGAATGTCGGTCCGCCCATATTGTATCGCGCCATTTGCTGGTTTACCGGCGGCAGCGCCAGTGCCACGGTACTGGTAAAACCGCTGGCAAAGCGCTTGAGGCCTGTATCCAGCGTTAGCCGAAACGCCGTTGGGTCAAAGTTGTCGGTGGGTAACTGCACGACTTGTCGGATATCGGCCAGAGTCAGGTAGAAAAAGAACTCCCGGTCATCGCCCTGGGAGATCACCATGGGCTTGAAACCCCATTCATCCACAATCTGGCGGGCCACATCTCCCCCGCGAGACTCCGGTTCTATGAAGCGGACACTGAACTTGCCTCCGGAGTGACGCACCGCGGTCTGCAGCTGGGCTTCAATCGATTTTTTGTAAGCCAGCAAGGGCTCTGGCAGCAGGGCATCGCTGGAGACATAGGCGATAAATTCCACCGGCTCCTCGATACCGTCGAACAGGTTGCCACCCATCCGGTAGCGGTACAGGGTGTCCTTGATGGCGCGTGTGATGTCGTATTCCGGATTACGCAACAAGACTTCCGCTTCGCTGTTGGCGGCGGTGCGCACTTCAATCAGGTCGGAAAACCCCAGAGTTTCATGCTCACTGCCGTAGCGCACCAGGATGTTGAAATAGGAATTAACCAGGGCGGATTGGTAGCGGTCGGCGACCTGGAAGGGGTTGGCGGTAATGCCGTAGCGCTCGTTTGCCTCCTGCTCCAGCTCAGGGTTTTGCATCGGGTCAACAAATTCAATATGTACCTTGCCCTTGCCTGCTACTTCATATTCCTTGATCAGGTCGCGCAGTTGTGGCACCAGCGGCGCCAGCAGCGGGTGGGTCTTGGCGCTGAAATAGCCACGAATCAGCAAGGGTTCCTGCAACTGCCCGAGAAACTCGTGGGTGGGTTCGGAAATCGAGTACAGCTTGCCCTGGGTCATATCCAGCCGCAGCCAGTCAATACGATCCAGCCACACGTTGGCCAGTAGCAGGTTGCCAAGCAGCAGGATAGTGGCACTGCGCCAGTGGCGGTGCCGTGCGGTCGCGACAGCCCTGTCCCAGCGCTCCTTTTCCAGCATGTAAACATTGAGAGCAAGGAAGGCCAGGGTCAGGCTTATGTAATAGAACAGGTCGCGGACATCCACGACCCCACGGGCAATACTGTCAAAACGGGCGCCTGTGCCCAGCAGGCGCAAGGCCTCTCCCACCTGGTTATCAAAAAAATCTGTGAGGGTGACGCTGCCCAGCAGGTAGAGAATGCCGCACAGCGCCACCGTACCGATCAGGCTGACGATGGGATTGTCGGTGCGCGCCGAGATAAACAAGCCGGCACTGAGATAGGTCGCACCCAGCAGTGCGGTAGCGACGTATCCCGTCGCTACCGGCCCCCAGTCCAGATCGGCTATCAATCCGACGGTGATGGGCAGTGGTAGTGTGCAGGCCAGGGCCAGTAAGAGCAGGGTGAAGCAGGCGTGAAATTTACCGAGTACGAAGCGCCACAGGCCGACCGGTTGGGTCATGACATGTTCCAGGGTGCCGGTGCGACGTTCTTCGCTCCACATGCGCATGGTCAGTGCGGCGCAGAGGAAAATCAACAGGATGGGCATCCATTCGAACAGGGGCCGAATATCGGCTATGTTGCGGGCGAAAAATGACTCCACCCAGAAAAATATAAACAGGGTGGCAGTGGCAAAGGAGGCCAGGAACAACCAGGCGACCGGGGACGAAAAAAACAGCCGGACTTCTTTTTGTGCCACCCGACGGGCGATGGAATCAGTCGCCACCGGCGTTAACCTCCCGAAACACATTGCTCAGGTCTCGCGCTACTGGCTGCAGCTGATACAATCTGGCGCCGGCCTCTATGACGCATTTGGCGATATTGTTGGCGGCGGTATCCATGTCCGCATTCTGGTGCAACTGCAGGGAGAACTGCATCAGTCCGTCCTCCGGGCTGAACTGTTTGAGAGAAGCTACCTGTGGCATGCGGCGCAGATATGAGGCCAGGGATTCCACGGCGGCATTGGTGCGCAGCTGTAACGTTCTGCTGTAATGCAGGTCGCGCATGCGCT
>QNFR01000070.1 GCA_003646405.1 Gammaproteobacteria bacterium | reverse complement strand
CTTGAACAATACCCGTTCAACTCTGCCGATGGGTATGCCACGAAATTCCACCGGCGCGCCCGCTGACAGGCCTTTGATCGACTGGTCGAATGACACGATGTAATTGGTGCCGTACTTGTAGGGATTTTTGAGGGTGTCCTCGTAGGAGGTGAACAGTTTGAACTCGGTGTCATGCTTTACGGCGTCACCGCTTTCTATACCTTCTGGCACACCGAAGGTCACGCCGCCGAGTAAGATGGTGTCCATCGAAGCGGTATCCACCTTGAAACCATCCGCACCCGCACTAAGGGATATCCCGCTGACATCCCAGAAGCGCACCGCGCTGTTGACCAGCTCATGGTAGGGCGCATCGATAAATACCTTGTAGCGCATCCTGCGATCCGCGGGACTGAACTCCATGGTTTCAACGCGCCCTACCTGGTAGCCTTTGTAGAGAACCTTATCACCCGCACTAACGGAGGAGGCGCGCTCACTGGTCAGCTGTATGCGCAGGCCGGGCGCGCCGCTCGGTGTGAGTGGTGGCTTCTCCAGGGCGACAAACTTCCGTTGGCCCTTCTTGCCAGTACCGGGTGCAAGTTGTATATAGGCACCGGACAGCAGCGTATCGAGCCCGGTGATATTGCCCAGACCCACCTGGGCGGTGACCACCCAGAAGCGGGTGTCGTCGCGCAGCAGGGGCAAGGCCTGGCGATCCAGTTTAATCGTGGCTATGACGCCATCGAATTCGTCGTTCAGGCGCACTTCCTCCACCACGCCCATGTCGACACTGCGGTATTTGATTTTGGTCTTGCCCTCTGCGAGGCCGGAGGCGTTATTGAAGGCGACAGTTATCGTCGGGCCCTCCGTCAGCCAGGTGTGGACCACCATATACACGCCCAACAGCAGAGCGATCAGGGGGATGATCCAGATACCGGAAAAAGACCGACCCTGGCTTATCTTAGCTTGTTCAGTTGTCACTATTTTTTTCTTCCGTTTTTTTCCATTGCGTCCCAGATCAGCCGCGGGTCGAAGCTCTCCGCCGCGATCATGGTTACTACAACCACCCCGGCGAAAGACAGGGCGGCAAAACCCGGCCTGATCGCCAGCAGGCCCCCAAGATGCACCAATGCCACCAGTATGGCTACCACAAATACGTCAACCATGGACCACTTGCCGACAAATTCGGTGACGCGGTACATGATAGTGCGCTGGCGCGGGCTCACCGGTGAGTGGCGCTTCACTGTCCACACCAGGTAGAACATGGACATCAGCTTGCCCGATGGCACCATGACACTGAAAACAAAAATCACCAGCGCGACCGGCAGCGCATCGTGATGTATCAGCAATATAACCCCACCCATGATGGTGCTGCCCTCGGAACTCCCCAGCTGATCGGTGATCATGATCGGGAACAGGTTGGCCGGGATGTACAGCAGGCAGGCCGTGACCAACAGGGCCAGTGTGCGCTGGATACTGTCGTTCTTGCGCAGGTGCATGGCGGAGCCGCAGCGCGGGCAGTGATGCACCTCGGCGGGTGCCAGCTTGCAGCAGACGTGGCAGGCTGACAGGCCCCGGGAGGCGGCAGTCGTTGCGGGCACTGTTGCAGACACTAATTCAGGCACTACGCAGACTCCAATGCTTCAATGCGTTCCCAGCACTGGTAGCGATCCAGATTGGCCAGGGCCAGGGTGAAGCAGATGGTGAAGCCGGCGTAAGCCCAGAAAGAGATGCCCAGGACGATGGTTGCCATGGCGGCGATTTTCACCAGGGAGACGATCACGCCGATGATAAACACTTCGACCATGGCCCAGTTCTGGGCGAGGAAAATCCATTTAGCCGTGGTCACCAACCAGGGGCGGTAGCGCCCCTGTTGCAGGGGGATGCACAGCATTAACAGCATACCCAGGATCACCGCGGGAATGACAATAATAAAGGCGGCCACCATTATCGCCACCGCCGGCATGTCGTAATCCCAGATGGCGCGAGGCGTCTGCCGCAGGGTGATCACGCTTTCGAGTCCGCTGGCGGCGAAGGAGAGAAAGGAGAAGCTGTTGGCCAGTATCAGCAGAATCACTCCGGCGAAGGCATAAGCCAGCACCCGGCTGAAGGCGTCGGAGCGCGCTCGGGTGAGAAAACTACCACAGCGCGGGCAGGAGGCGCTTTCGCCGTCCTTCAGCGACGCTACATTAACCAGCAGATCGCAGCCATGACAGGCTATATCACCAGTCACGACTAGTGCGGCAACCCTTCTGTCGCATGGTCGTCAGGATTGATGCCCTGCTCCAGTTCACCGATGGTTTGCTGTAACTGTGCGGGTGATTCATGGCGAATGCGCGCCGCTTCCACGGCGAGTTCATCGGTGGATTCACTGTCTATACTGGGGCCCCTGACTTCTTCATCGTAGGTCTGGCCGTTGATATCCCGGCAGGGTAAAAGCCCGGCTCCTTCGCCACAGGCTTCATAGAAGCCATTTTCTTCTGTAACACGTTCTTCCACCAGGCCGGACTGCGCCCATGTGTGGGCCAGGGGGAGGCAAAATAATAGGGCTATAAGGTAGCCTGTACGGACTGGTTTCATGGTAGCTTGGCCTGATTGACTATCGTTCCGGGAACGATAGTCAGTATAGGGTGCTGCCGTGGTAACAGCAACATCGCGCCGTGGTCGCCCCGCTGGCAGATGGGCGCCAACCGGCAGGCCCGTAAAGGGAAGGGCGGCTCCTTTACCGTAGCAAGGGGCCGCCTGGAAGCGGATTGGCTAGCCCTGGAACGCCTTACGCGGGGCAGAGACGCCGGTCGCATCAACACCTTTGAGGTAGGCCATCATCGTGTCGGCGTCTGACACTTCAAATGGATCGCTCTGGCAGTTGTCGTCGAAGCCCTCTTCGATGAACATCTTCTCGATCACGCCGTCGTCCACGATCATGGAATAACGCCAGGAGCGCATGCCAAAACCGATGTTCGACTTGTCTACCAGCATGCCCATCTTGCGGGTGAATTCGCCGTTCCCGTCGGGCAGCAGGAAAATGTTCTGGTTATCCTGTTCCTTGCCCCATTTGAACATAACGAAGGCATCGTTTACCGAGATACAGACGATCTCGTCCACACCCTGCGCCTTGAATTCGTCATACAGTTCGTCGTAGCGGGGCAGGTGGTTGGATGAACAGGTGGGAGTGAACGCGCCGGGCAGGGAGAAGACAACAACCTTCTTGCCACCAAAAATGTCCGCGGTGGTTTTCTCTTCCCAGCGAAAGGGGTTGTCGCCCCCTACAGACTCATCCCGCACACGGGTTTTGAATGCAGCGTCGGGTACACGATTAACAATGGTCATAACACACTCCTTGGTTTGTGATCAGAAAGTAGCACCATTGTAGGGGGTGACAACAAATAGGTAAAATAATTTTATTTAATGTCGTCGATAGTATTTATAAATGGCTATGGGGCCGGGGTTTCCTCCGCTCACCGATGGAGGACGTTCTTGAGTGGGTCTTATTGAACTTGCGACGAGACCCCTGATAGATTTTGGAGCGTCTCGGATTGTACAGATGTGACACTGAGATACCTGCCAATCGCTGATAGCTGGATAACTCAAATAATCGCCAGGTGCGTTCGCAGAGCTTTTTGGTGGCGGGCCCGGAGAGTGTGCCATAGACTGAAAGCAGCCATGCTCGGCAAATAATGCCCGGGCTGCTGCCGCTGCTCCCGCATCCACCGCTGTCGCGGCAGGACAGCCTTCCGTAGCTACTGCGATACGCCAAGTAATCCCCGACGCAGTGCCCTGGCCTGCCGCTTGATCTTCGCAGAATTCTCGGGGCCCATGCGCAGTAGCTGTTTCTGTAATGCGGTGAGTTGCTCGAACTGCGGATCCGCGTACTGGAAAATAGCTTCCTTGCGCTGCAACGCAACCGGCTCAGACGGCTCCGGCGTCGCCAGAACGTAGTCCAGTGACCGGATCAGTGCGTTGTCCATATCCTCTACGGAGTGGCCAAACCCCATGTAGGCCTGTTCCAATAGGGCCCGGTAGCGGTGAAATGTCGAAACCAGTAGGTCAATGTCGAAGGAGGCTATGGCCTGGGCGTAGCTGTCGTAACGGGCGTAGCTGGCGGGGTCTATGTAGGTCAGACCGTCAACCTCGATCGTGCTGAACGCCTTTTTTGGCGGCGTCAGCGGGATTGCCTTGCGCGGAACCAGACCGCGGCTAAAGCCATCGATCATTCCCGCGCCGCGCTGCACCAAGTCGTTGGCCTCCAGGGCCTGGCTCACAAGTGTCGACGCACCTGCCGGTGCCAGTAGATTGCGCAGTTCCTGGGCACTGTTTTGCAGGGTGACTTCAGGCTCCGCGGATGCGGCCTCTGGTGGAGGTTCGGGCACTGGTGTCGGCGCCGGTTCTGGAATATCGGGCGCCGGAGGCACTTCCGAAACAGGAATTGGTTCAGCTGCGCGAGCTATTGCCGGGGAGTGTTCGTCTACAACCGGCGGTGCGCTTTTCTCCGTGGAAAAATAAATGCCGGCACCAATGCCAATAACAACAATTATCGCAACAGCGGCGATGGCAGTAATCTTCGATGCGGCAGGCCGGCCTTCACTATTTGATAGGCGTTCGTCATGGGATTGGCGGTCTTCAGGGTCTATAAGCATGGCCAGTTTCCTTGGGAGTCGCTGTGGGTCAGGTCGGTTCTTATCGGCAGAGTATAGAGCAGTTAGTCAGTGAATGGGTGATCATATACTGCGCATCAAAAATCCGCTCAGGGCCGCGTAGTTGGGCGACAAGGACGGCGCGACCTGCTTTTTGATGTCTGCCAACAGACGCACATATCCTCTATAGAACGCCCATGATGGTGTCGGTTTGTACTCCAGGTCGGCAATTTCAAAATAGGAGATGATGCCCTTGGCAGTGGTGGGTTTGACAAACGCTTCCTTGCGCGGTGAAAAGTAAAACGGCACCACAGAGATGATAGACCATTTGGCGATGCGGTGATGACTAAGGAATCCCAGAATTTCTTCAAACCCGCTCTGTTTTTGCCGGCCATACAGGCGCTTTTCGAAACTATCGGCCAGCGCCTGTTTTTCATGGGAGTTCAGAGACCTGATGAAATCGCGGAACTTCGGCTTCTCAAACCGGGAGACCATCGACGACCGACCCACAATCTTGACCAGGGTTTCCGTGATAAATTCAGGGCGATTGAAGTTTTCTCGGGTCAGGCTCTGTTGGGTGAACTCGACCAGTTTGTCCACATTGTGTTTTTTCTTGATGGGCTCCATCTCGGGATCTGCAAAGCCCCCGGGATAGCGCAGCAGGAAACCGGCCTCTGCGTCTTTCAGCTTCTGGTAGTTCAAAGTATTCTTTCCTTATCGGGTCTGAGTGTCGTGGTGCCAGTGTCGTGGTGCCTGGACAAGCCTTCGTGCCTGGTATACACACCTGTAATGGCCTGTGGCCGCGACAGGCTATGAAAATTTGGAGATCAGGCCCCGCGGTCGCCCTCACAGAGGGCTACTGGTTGATCTGTTTCCCGCAAACTCGAAAACGCTCTACACTCTTGGAATGATCAGAGCTTAGCATATATGATCAGTGTGCCCGGGACCAAGTATCCGGGTCTTTCAGCGCTGGAGCCCAATAGTGGGCGGAGAGGTTGGGTTCCAATGAGCAGGCAAGACGATCTCCAGGAGCAAAAGCGCATGGGTACGACCATGCAGGCGTTGGCGTGGCTGATGTTCCTGGCGCTGGGCGTATTCTATTTCAGCGACCTGCTCGACAAGCAGCACAACCCGAACCAGAATCTGCACACCAGCTATGGGGAGGAGGGCGCGCTGGAAGTGGTGTTACAGCGCAATAAATTCGGTCATTATGTGACTAGTGGCGCAATCAACGGTAACCCGGTTGTGTTTATGCTGGACACCGGTGCCAGTGGCGTCGCTATTCCTGAGGCAGTTGCCAGGCGCCTGGGGATACCGCGAGGCCGGGCTTTTCAAACCCAGACTGCAAACGGCATCACTACCAGCTATGCCGTCATCCTTGACAGCGTTAGCGTGGGGGGTATCGAACTGCATGATATTCCAGCAGGTATTACGCCGGGACTGCAGAGCGAGCAGGTTCTGCTGGGCATGTCTTTTTTAAAACATATCGAGTTTACCCAGCGCGGCGACACCCTGATTTTGCGATACTAGCTTAAGCAACGCTGTTTGCTTTTATAGTTTTGGAATGTGTACCATCAAACTACAGAATAAGGGATACCCACCATGAGCGACCTGAAAATATATCCTGCCTGGGACGCCGGCGTGCGCTGGTTTCACTGGCTCAACCTGCTGTGCCTGCTCGGGCTGATTGCCGTGGGTGTTGCCATTCTCAACGGCAAGGCACTGGGCGTGACCACCGATGGCAAGATCCTGCTGAAGACGGTACACGTCTGGATTGGTTATGTATTCGCGGCGAATCTGCTGTGGCGGTTGATATGGGCCTTTATCGGTGGGCCGCATGCGCGCTGGCGAGCGATGATGCCTGGCGGGCGCGGCTATATGAGCGAGGTGCGTGGCTACATCGCCGATTCCAAAGCAGGGCGGCCACGACAGTACATCGGTCACAATCCGATCGGGCGTCTGGCAGTTGCCATCCTGCTGTTGTTGCTACTGATGCAGGCTGTGACCGGGTTGGTACTGGCGGGTACAGATCTGTTTTATCCACCCATCGGTTCGTGGATAGCCAACTGGGTGGCACTCCCGGGGCTGGATCCTGCAACGCTGCAGCCCTATGCGAAGGAGACCTATAACGAGGCCGCCTACGAGGCGATGCGCGCCTTCCGCAAACCGTTCATCACCATACATTACTATGGCTTATACACGCTGCTCGCGTTTGGCCTGGTTCATATCCTGGCGGTCGTCAAGATCGAGCTAGACGGCGGTGGCAATCTTGTATCCGCGATGATTTCGGGTAAGAAAGTACTCAGCGGGACGCCGGCGGATGAGGCGAAGTCCGATTAATTCCGGTGAGTCTGTGTGGAGAACAATGATTCGTATACGGCAGAGTATTACTGATGGGTCTTTTTGAACGTTATCTGAGTGTCTGGGTAGGTCTTTGCATTATTGCCGGTGTTTTGCTCGGCAATCTGGTGCCTGGCCTGTTCGAATTGATCGCCAGGCTGGAGTACGCGCACGTCAATCTCGTGGTTGCCGTGTTTATCTGGATCATGATCTATCCGATGATGGTGCAGATAGATTTCACCGCAATCAAGGATGTGGGGCAGAAGCCGAAGGGGCTGATCCTGACCCTGGTAGTCAACTGGCTGATCAAACCATTTACCATGGCGGCACTGGGCTGGCTGTTTTTTCGGGTGATATTTGTCGATTGGGTGGATCCCCAGTCGGCGACCGAGTACATCGCCGGGATGATCCTGTTGGGTGTGGCGCCCTGTACGGCCATGGTTTTCGTCTGGAGCCAGATGACGGAGGGTGACCCGAACTACACCCTGGTACAGGTATCTGTGAACGATATCATCATGGTGTTCGCTTTTGCGCCTCTGGCGGCCTTCCTGCTCGGGGTTAGCGACATTCAGGTTCCCTGGGAAACCCTTTTTCTGTCGGTGGTTTTGTATGTCGTGCTGCCATTGGCCGCCGGCGCTTTTACGCGCCATCGGTTGGAGGCTAATCAGGGCGAACGCGGCCTCGATGAATTCGTTCATAAGCTCAAGCCCTGGTCCGTGGTGGGCCTGCTGGCCACGGTGGTACTGCTTTTCGGATTCCAGGCGGAGACCATCATCGGTCAACCGCAGACCATTGTGCTGATTGCTATTCCCTTGTTGCTACAAACCTACGGGATCTTTGTCATCGCCTATGCGGCGGCAAAGGCTCTAAAGCTGCCACACAATATAGCGGCGCCCGCTTGCATGATCGCCACCTCCAACTTCTTTGAGCTGGCGGTAGCGGTCGCCATATCCCTGTTCGGGCTGCATTCAGGTGCGGCACTGGCCACTGTAGTAGGTGTGTTGGTGGAAGTGCCGGTCATGTTGTCTCTGGTGGCGATAGCCAATCGTACGCGCCATTGGTTTGCCTGAGGGCTGTGAAGGTTACTTAAGGCCTATGCGCTTGGTATGGGCATCTGTAGCAGCGGCCTTTGGCCGCGACAGGCCACTCTGGCTCAGGTCTGGTCGCCCTCAGAGAGGGCTGCTACATGTTAACCTGTAGCAAATGAGCTTAACAAAGTGCCATTCCTATCCGGGTGTTGCAGCAGTTTTTTAGATGTGGCCAATTCAGGCTTCGATGCGCCGCAATAACTTCTCCCGTATGCCGTGCAATACCGAAAACATCACCGGCACCGCCAACAGGGTCAGAAAGGTCCCGGCCAGCAAACCGCCAATGGCGACCACCGCCAGGGGTGACAGGCGTTCTATTCCCACCGCCCATTCCAACGCGAGTGGCACCATGCCGACCGCGGAGGACAGGGCTGTCATCAGTATCGGGCGGGTGCGCTTTTCCACCGCAGCCAGCAGTGCACTGTTAAGGTCTTGCCCCTCCTTAATCGCCACCTTGGCAAAGTCCACCAACAGTATGCCATTGTTCACAACAATGCCCATCAGCAGGATCATACCCATGAAGCCGGGCATTGACCCGAACTTCCCCCCCAGTAACAACCCCCAGGCGGCACCGATGAGTGCCAGGGGCAGGCTGGCCATGATGGCTATGGGGTCCAGGAAAGAGCGGAAAGTGACCGTGAGCATCAGGTACAGCAGAACCAGACCGAGAGAGAATGATGTAAACAGGCGGGAGAAAGACTCGGACAGTTGCTTTATTTCACCCTCGTAGCGAATTTGGTAACCGCGCGGTAATTCCAGATCGTCCAGAGCCTCCCTGACCTCATCGTGCAAGGTGGTGATCGCGATGTTGCGCCGCCAGGCCAGTACATCGATGGTCGGCTCCAGGTATTGATGCGTTTCAGCGCTGGGAGCGGTGATGATGCGCGGCGCGGCCACAGAGGCCAGGGGAATATAACTGCCATCGAATAAACGAATGAACAGGGTTTGCAGGTCTTCGGCGCTGTTGCGCTGGCCATTTTGCAAGCGCACCCAGATCGTAACCGGATCCTCTCCACTGACTCGCAAGCGCCCCCCGGATATGCCACCGACCGCGCGGGCGACCTGATTGGCAATATCCACGGCACTGAGCCCATGCAATCTGGCGCGGGCTGGGTCAACATTGAGCTCGATGCGCTTGGCGCCACTTTGCCAACTTCGCTCCAGGCCGGTCAAGCCGGGCACCTGGCGCAGGCGCCCCATTACCTCGTCCGCCAGCTCACTGAGGATGATGGGGTCCGGGCCGCTGAGCATAACGTCCACCGTGCCGCGGATGGACGACAGTGGCGTTGCGCCGTACACCGAAGCATTCGCGGAGATCAGGCCGGGAATCATGCGCAGCCGTTGGCGTATCGATTCGTTGATACCGTAGATGTCCCGATCGCGCTGGAAGCGGTCTACCATATTGAGGGTGATTTCCCCCTGTTGCAGCAGGCGTTGGGCACCGAAGGACTTCACACCCGGTTCCGAGCCGATCACGCTGGAGTAAGAAATGAGCCAATCCGCCGGTATCTCGTCACGGATTTCAGCCTCGACCATGGTCAACAGCCGGTCCATCTGCTGGTCGTCTGTATCCGGGGCGGCTTCGAAGGTGATACGAGAGATGCCGGTATCCATCAGGGGCATTATTTCACGGCCCAATAGCCGCATCTGGCTGGCGGCCACGATAAACAGCGCGGCGAACATCACCAGTACCAGGGCGCGGTGCTCCAGGCCCCAGGCAACCAGATAAATATACAGGCGTTTAAGCGGGTTCAGGATGAACCGGGTAAATGGCCGCAGCAGCCAGGCCAATGGGTCGCGGGCGCCGGGTTTGAGTATCAGCGGCGCGAACAGGGGGATCAGGGTGACGGACACAATCAATGAGGCCGTCAGTGCGACCGACAGGGTGACCGTCAGCGGCCGCAATACGGCTTGCACATAGCCGCCGATGAACATGATGGGCAGTAACACTAAAATAGTGCTGATGGTGCCACTGGTATCGGCCAGCAGGATTTCATTCAGGCCACGTACGGCGGCGATATGGCGTGGCTCATCGGTTTCGCGCATGCGCCGTTCGATGTTTTCTATCACCACGATCGCGTCGTCTGCGAGCAGGCCGACGGCGATGATGATGGCGGACAGGGTCACCATATTGAATTCGTAGCCCATCCACCACAGGATGGCGAACGCCATGAGATAGGAAATTGGCAGTGATATGGCGACTACCAGCGCCGCGCGCGTATTGCCGATAAACAGCAGAATCACCAGCACCGTCATAATAATGGCGTCGCGCAGGGAGTCCAGCATGTTGCTCACAGTGAGGCCGATGAGGCGCCCCTGGGTATCTGCCACCTGGATATCCAGTGTGGGAAAAGCCCGGCGTATCTCATTGAGATGCGCATTGACTGAATCGATCACCGGCTGGGCGAAGCCGGCCTCGGAGCGCAGCAGGGCGATAGCCACGGCGGGTTGACCGTTGCCGTGGTACAAGGAGACCGGATCGGCCTCCCCCCAGGCCACCCGGCCAAGGTCGGCCACCCGCACATGGGAACCGCCGGCAAGCGGCACCAATACCGCTCCCAGGTCGTTGGGTCCAAGAGCCAGGGTGCGGGCTGTCAGCATCAGGCGCTCGTTATTGCGGAAAACCATACCCGCCGGCTGCGACAGATTGGAGCCGGTCAGCGCCGCCGCAACCTGCCCGACATCAAGTCCATGCGCCAACAGCCTGTTGCGATCCAGGTCGACCGCCACCTGGCGCCGGGGGCCGCCAAATACTTCCGCCTCGGCGACACCGGGGAGGTTCAGCAGGGTATCGCGCAGGTCGTGCTCGGACAGTCGCCGCACCTGCGCAAGATCCAGGCCGGTGTCCTTTGCCGCAGTTACGGCGAGCGTCATCACCGGGCGCGCGGCGTCGGTAATCTTGAACACCAGGGGATCTTTGATGCCGGGGGGTAACAGGCCGGTGACCCGGGACAATTCGGTGGTTACCGCATTGGCCGCAATGTTGATCCCAACCCCATATTCAAACTCAACCTGCACGGCGGACACTTCATCACGTGAGGTGGAGGTGACCCGCCGCACCCCATCGATGGCGGACAGACGAACTTCCAGTGGATGGGTGACCTCGTTGGCCACGTCATCCGTGGTAGCGCCCGGCCACTGCACCACCACCGAGATAGTGGGGCGATTGCTATCGGGAAAAAGGTTGGTTGGAATCGCCGAGAATCCGACCCAGCCAAGTATCAGCACCGCAATGGTGGCAGCCAGAATGGCGTGGGGTTGTCCCAGCAGGCGCTCGCCGAAACTCATTGCGGGTACCCGGGAGTTGCCTCAAGGCGAATACTGGCGGGGTCGCCATCTCGCAACTGCATCAACACACTCTGGTGGGCGACCACTACCTGCTCCCCCGGCCTGAGGTCACCCGCTACGGCAAGTCCCTCGTGGGTATCCAGGATGATACTGACCGGAACACGCTGGATAACTGTCTTACTGTCGTCGCGACTATCAATCTTGAAAAGAAAGCCGTGGTCACCGGTGCGAACCAGCGCTCGATGCGGTACAGAGGTCACATCTTCCACGGTTTCCAACAACACCCGCCCTGGAATTCTGGCGCCACTGGGCAAGCCAAAAGGCATGGAGAGCAGATCCGCCTCCGCGGCGCCCAGGGCGTGTGCGTCCAGGGCCGGGAAAATTCGCGAGAGTTTGACCACCAGCGTCTGGCTGCCATGCTCCAGCACTACCTCAGTGCCTGGCTTTACCTGCTCCAGTATCTGCTGCGGTAGACTGACCCGCAGTCGCGCCGCACTGTCCACGGTCAGCTGGTACAGGGGTTTTCCGGGTTGCGCCATATCGCCCACTTCCGCCAAACGCGCGGCGACGATGGCGTCCCGCGGTGCGTAAACCGTGCCATAACCGATCCGCACATCCATGGCCTCGAGTTGTTTTTCCAGGTTGGCCACAGTTTTCCCCGCGGCGATTTCCGCCGTGTGTTTGCTCTCCACTAGCTCCTCTGTGGTCAGGCTTTTCGCCTTTAGGCGCAACTGGCGCGCATACTCGTCATGGGCGCGCGTCTGCTCCGCCAGCGCCGCTTCGTGCTGCGCGGCCAGTCCCTCACGTTGATGTTGTAAATCGGCCATTGAGATACGGGCAAGCACGTCACCCTGCTGCACCTTTACGCCCTCTCTGGGTCCCATGGCCTCAATCAGCCCCGACAGTTGGCTGCTGATGGTGATATCCGTACTGCCCGTTAAAGTGGCCAATACGGGAAAGCCACGGGACAGATTACCCTTGATCACTTGTGCGGTATGCAGGGCCCAGGGGATATCGCCAACGGCTGCAAGGTCAGTCACTGCCGCCATGCGGTGTTTGCGCAGCAACACGGTGCCCAGGGCCAGTGCGAGCACGATTAAAAGGATGGAGACAGTCGTGAGATACTTTTTCATTGTGAATACATCCTGTGGTCGATATCAATTGACACCCACTGCTAATTACCGGGGGCGGGGCAACACCAGTTGCCCCGCCTGCAAGCCACTTATGACCTCTATCATGCCGTCTGTCGTCGGCTGCCCGAGGCGTACAAAGCGTCGTTCTGCCCGACCTTCATGCGCCACCCAGGCCACATCCAACTGGCCGACCCTGACTATGCGCTCTACCGGTATCAGCAGGCGAGAGCGGTCTCCCGCCGGAACCTGCAGGCGGGCGTACATGCCGGGCAGCAAGATATTATCCCGGGGCAGTATGGCCCTGACCAGAAAGCTGCGCGAACCGGGGTCCGCCGCCGGAACGATTTCCTCGATGCGCGCGGTCAGAATGCGCCCAACTGAGGGTATTTCCACTTGCAGCGACTGGCCGGCCTGCAGCGACAGGGCCAGTTGTTCGCGCACCCACGCTTCCACCCGCAGTGAAAAAGGATTGTACAGGGACAGCAGTTTCTGGCCGG
>QNFR01000069.1 GCA_003646405.1 Gammaproteobacteria bacterium | reverse complement strand
GCTTCAGCTCCGCTGCCGCCGCATCTGCCAGCTCTGCGTCATTTAAAAGTGATACCAGTGTCTCGATGTTGTAGCCACCGTGCATGTTGCCCAGCAGCTCTACGGCCAGCCGGGTGTTGATCAATGGGCATTCAACCTCGCCCCTGGCAATCGCGGACACGAAGCCGGCCTTGACGTAGGCCGCCTCATCCACGCCCGGGGGTACACGGTTGGTGATGAGATCCAGCAGGAACTCGCCCTCGCCGGCCGGCGGGTTTTTCAGCAGCTCGACCAGCGCGGCAACCTGTTCTGCGCTGAGGGGTTTGGCGGGGATGTTCTGGCTGGCGCGTTCGGCCACGTGTTCGCGATATGCTTTAAGCACGGTAGAGCTCCTTTATGTTGCGTTGGCTGAATCCCCCAAAAGTGAATGTTGTGGGGCGATTACGGTCGAGTTCAAATCGGCTGTGGAGTATAGCTCAGAAGCTTATTAAGATAAATAAATCAACCGCTTATATCGTGCATTCAGCGGGGTGATAACGTACACTCGCTCTAGCTTGTTCCCCCCGGGAAGCTGCGGTAAATGCTCGATCGTCCTGTTAAAACCCCTTGTATCGGTGTCTGTTCCACTGGCATAGGCGACAGTGTCTGTCGTGGCTGTAAACGTTTCAGCCATGAGGTTATCGATTGGAACAGCTACACGCTGGAGCAGAAGCGAGTGGTAGATAGCCGCTTGTCGGGTTTTCTCGCCCAGTGCGTCAATAACAAACTGCAGGTCACTGATAAAGCGCTGTTACAGTGGCAGCTGCGTGTTCAGCAGATCAGTTATGTGCCGGATCACGATGAATACTGCTGGGTTTACAGTTTGCTGAAGGCGGGTGCCGGCCAGATTGAGAACCCGGCGGATTATGGTTTTGACGTAGACCTGCACTTTCGCGATATGCCCCTGGTCGAACTGCGGGAGCTTATCGATGGGGAGTTTTTTCTCCTCTCCCAGGCCCACTATGACCGCTACATGCAAACTCCGGATATGTTCATGGACCAGGAAAAATGATAGCTGTGACCGATATCTCGCCAATACAGGCGTTTCTTGCTTGTGAGACACCTCGCGAGTGGGTTGATTGGGCGTTGCAGAATCCTGCGATTCTTCTGGTGGATCACGCCAACTGTGAAAAGAAGGCGGCCTCCACCGCCCTCAATTTGATGTACCGCTACGTGGAGCACCACAAGCTATTGACCAAACTGTCTCGACTGGCCAGGGAAGAGCTGCGACATTTCGAGCAGGTCATCGCCATTATGAAGAGGCGGGGCGTGAGTTACCCGCAGTTGTCCGCATCACGTTACGCCGGTCAATTGCACAAACAGGTGCGAACCTACGAGCCGGCAAGGTTGGTCGATACGCTGCTGATAGGGGCTATTATCGAGGCCCGCTCCTGTGAGCGCTTTGCCGCGCTGATTCCCGAGCTCGATGAACAGTTGGCGGAGTTCTATGCCTCGCTGCTGAAGTCCGAGTCCAGGCATTTCACGGATTACCTGAAGTTGGCGCAGGAAACCAGTTCACCCGAAGAAGTGGCCGCACGCCTGCCCGAGCTATTGCAGCGGGAGCGAGAGCTGATAGAGGCGCCGGATACGGAGTTTCGTTTTCACAGTGGTATACCCACTTGAGGATATGGGGTTCTAACCGAGAGTGGCTCCACCCGCATTGTGCAGCGGGGCTCATACGCCATATCTGACATTACTTACGTTATTTCACTTCATGTGATAGATAAGAATAATTCAATAACTTATTGTATTATATTAAAATTATTGAGTTTTATATTATTGGGTGATGCAGTTATCGCCCACCCTCTGCTGTCCCAGTCTCCAAGTACCCAGCGCCTGCCAATGCCGCTCTGGTGTTCTGCGGGACGGTGGGTGTGGCCGTGAATTAATTGCTTTACACCGCAATCACGCATCACTTTTTCGACCTCGGAAGGGCTCACATCCATGATATCTTCCGCTTTGTTGCCAGTGGCTTCGCGGCTCTCGCTGCGCATCCGGGCTGCCAGAGCGCGGCGCTCCGGCAGTTCCAGCGCCAGCAACTGCGCCTGCCACCGGGGATCGCGGGCGGTGGTGCGAAATGCCTGGTACTCCTTGTCCCCGGTGCACAGGCTGTCCCCGTGCATCAGCAGGGTAGGTTCACCGTAGAGGTCGATAACCGTTGGGTCGGGCAATAATCGGGCACCCACTATCTGGCAAAACGTATTTCCCAGCAGGAAGTCCCGGTTGCCCTGCATAATGAAAAGCTCCGGGCCGGCTGCGCTAAATTTTCGGAGGATGGCCGCGACCTCAGTGACAAGGGGGGAGTCGTCGTCATCCCCAATCCAGGCATCGAATAAATCGCCAAGAATGTACAGCCGGTCGCAGTTGTTGTGTTGGGGGAGAAACTCCGCCAGGGCCCGGGTAACTGTGGGCCTGGCGCGCTCCAGGTGTAAATCGGCTATGAACAGGGTGCTGGACACGGGGTGCCCCGGCAGAAGAGGGCTACTCTTCGACAATTTCCACCGATTCAATGATTACCGGATCGTTGGGTACATCCTGGTGACCGCCATGGCTGCCGGTAGGCACGGCGCGAATCTTGTCCAGGACTTCAGTGCCCTCCATGACCTTGCCAAATACCGTGTAACCCCAGCCCTGCATGTTTTTGCCGGAATGGTTGAGAAAGTCATTGTCCTTCACATTGATAAAGAACTGGGCAGTGGCGGAGTGCGGCTCCATGGTGCGCGCCATGGCGACAGTGCCGAAGTCGTTCTTAAGGCCGTTGTCCGCCTCATTTTCAACAGGCTCCCCGGTGGGCTTTTGCTGCATGTCGGTGTCGAAGCCACCGCCCTGGATCATGAAGTTGTCTATCACCCGATGGAAAATGGTGCCATCGTAGTAACCGTCCCTGGCGTAATTCAGAAAGTTTTCGACGGTCTTGGGCGCTTTGTCCGCGTCCAGTTCCAGTTTGATGTCGCCGAATGTGGTGCGAATGATGACCATACTGTCGTCCCTGTTGCCTGCTGATTGGTGTGAATAATTGTGGAAAGCTGAGCAATGATACGGGCTTTTGGCCCGCAGGAAAACATCCGATCTAAAAGAAGCGGGACTCACACCCCATATTTGATATTGATTAAGTAAGCGGCCTTCGATTCTGACGCTATCGATTTTACATTAGGCTATAATACGCGCCCTTTGAAATACCCATTGCGAAGAAATTATGGAAAATACCCCAGCCGCCAATTTTCTGCAGACCATAGTTGCCCAGGATCTCGCCCAAGGCAGGGTGGCGCAGGTGGTGACTCGCTTCCCACCAGAGCCCAACGGCTATCTGCATATAGGCCACGCTAAATCGATTAGCGTCAATTTCGGCCTGGCTGAGACCTTTGGTGGCCGCTGTAATCTGCGCTTTGATGACACCAACCCGGAAAAAGAGAGCCAGGAATTCATCGAGGCCATCCAACAGGATGTGCGCTGGCTGGGTTATACCTGGGATGGCGAGGTGCGCTTCGCCTCCGCCTATTTCCAGCAGCTTTACAACTGGGCGGTTTATCTGGTGGAACAGGGCCATGCCTATGTCTGTGACCTCACTGCCGAGCAGGCCCGTGAATATCGCGGCACGCTGACCGAGCCCGGTAGCAACAGTCCGTTTCGCGACCGCCCCGTACAGGAAAACCTGGACTTACTGGCGGGCATGAAAGCCGGTGACTTTGACGAGGGCGAGAAAGTGCTGCGAGCCAAAATAGATATGGCCGCGCCGAATATGAATTTGCGTGACCCCATCCTGTATCGCATCCGCAAGGTGAGCCATCACCAGACCGGTAACGACTGGGTGATTTATCCCACCTATGACTTCGCCCACGGTCAGGAAGACGCGATCGAAGCTGTTACCCATTCTATCTGTACCCTGGAATTCGAGGACCATCGGCCTCTTTATGACTGGTTTATAGAGCACCTGCCGTTGACCAGCAGGCCGCACCAGTACGAATTTGGCGGGCTCAACCTCAGTTATACAATAACCAGCAAGCGTAAACTCAAACAGTTGGTAGATGAGGGAGTCGTTTCGGGCTGGGACGACCCGCGCATGCCCACGGTGTCCGGGATGCGCCGTCGCGGATATACGCCGGCAGCGATACGCAAGTTCTGTGACATGATTGGTACTACCCGTGGAGAAGGTGTGGTCGACGTGGCGATGCTGGAGTTCGCCATCAGGGAAGACCTCAACGAGAACGCACCGCGGGCCATGTGCGTGCTCGACCCACTCAAGTTGGTGTTGACCGATTACCCGCAGGGGCAGGTCGAAGAATTGACAGTCCCGGCGCATCCCAGCCGTGAAGAACTCGGCCAGCGAATTGTGCCGTTTACCCGGGAACTGTATATAGACAGGGACGACTTCCGTGAAGCGGCCAACAAGAAGTACAAACGACTGGTGCTGGGCAAACGGGTGCGCCTGCGCAACGGTTATGTGATTGAGGCCGATGAGGTGGTGAAGGATGACCAGGACAATATACTGGCAGTCCATGCCCACACGATTCCCAATACGGTTGGCAATGACCCTGAAGACGGCATCAAACCCAAGGGCGTTATTCACTGGGTTTCCGCCACAGAAGGTGTGCAGGCGACAGTCAGGGTCTACGATCGTTTGTTCAACCAGGAATCACCCGGTGTGGGCGATGGCGATTTTATGAAGCAGATCAATCCCGAATCCCTGCATGTGGTGGAGCAGGCCTGGATCGAACCATCACTCGCCCGGGCTGTGCCGGAGCAGAACTTCCAGTTCGAACGAGAGGGATATTTTGTCGCGGACCGCTATGACTACAATGCGGAAAAACCGGTGTTCAACAAGACCATCGGCTTGCGCGATACCTGGAACAACTAAAAGGACACACGTCGTTTATGAGCCTTACCCTGTACAACACCATGGCCTCGAAGAAAGAGGTCTTTGCACCCCTGGTGCCCGATACCGTCACCATGTACGTATGCGGCCCCACGGTCTACAACCTGGCCCATATCGGCAATGCCAGGCCGGTGGTGGTGTTCGACACCCTGTTTCGTCTGTTACAGACTCATTACACGCACGTCACCTATGCCCGCAATATCACCGATGTGGACGACAAGATTATTGCCGCGGCAAAAGAGGGCCATCGGAGCATCGAGTCAGTAACCGATGAATTTACCGCCAAATACCGGGAGGATATGGCCCAACTCAATACACTGCCGCCGACACTTGAGCCCCACGCCACCCACAATATAGAGCCCATGATCGAGCTGACCGGGAAGCTGATTGAGAAGGGACATGCTTACGAGTCCGAGGGTCATGTGCTGTTCGCAGTGGAATCCATGGCGGATTACGGCAAACTGTCCCATCGTTCGCTGGAGGATATGCTGGCCGGTGCCAGGGTCGAAGTGGCCGATTACAAGCGCCATCCCGGCGATTTCGTGCTGTGGAAACCCGCCGCAGATGAGGACCCGGGCTGGGACAGTCCCTGGGGTCGAGGACGCCCGGGCTGGCACCTGGAGTGCTCGGCGATGATTCGCGAGCATCTGGGTGAGACCATCGATATCCACGGCGGCGGCCGCGACCTGATTTTCCCCCACCATGAGAACGAGATCGCCCAGAGTCGCTGCGCCCACGGCGGCGAGTATGTGCGTTACTGGATGCACAATGCCTACCTGGATATCGACGGCGAAAAGATGTCAAAATCCATCGGCAATGTGCGTTCGGTTCGAGATCTGCTGAAAGTCTATCGCGGCGAAGTATTGCGTTTCGCGCTGTTGTCGGCGCATTACCGTTCCCCCCTGAATTTTTCCGCGGAACTACTGGATCAGGCCGAGACCACCCTGGGTAGTCTCTACAGTACCCTGAGCGATGTGCGGGATATCGAGCTGGATGTGGAAGTCCCCCTGGCGGACGAGCCTTTCTATCGTGCCCTCAATGACGATTTGAACACCCCGGTGGCCATCGCCGAAGTGCATGCCCTGGCGAAACAGCTGCACAAGGCATCCGCCGGTGAAAAACCGGTATTAAAGGCGCGCATCCTCGCCGCGGGTAAACTGCTGGGCATCCTCGAGCAGGATCCGCAGGAGTGGCTGCAGGGCGGTGTGTCTGAGGATGTTATTTCCGCTGAGGCGATTGATGCGCTTATCAATCAGCGGCAGGACGCCAAGTTAGCCAAAGACTACGGCCGTGCGGATGAGATTCGCCAGGAGCTTCTTGATCAGGGTGTGGTGCTGGAGGATTCCCGCGAGGGGACTAAGTGGCGGCGTAAGTCTGATTGATATTTTTTGGTGGCATCGTTGCTACCGGCCGTCCTTTCATTTCCGCCCTGACATCGTAGAATGCTCCCCGCAATCGTGTGTGCAAACTACATGGGGTCCCCGGAATCTACAGCAAACCTACCCCAGACTTTTCTCCCCGGACTCAACACTCTGCATAATCAGCGTATTGATAGTCATAGGCCCAACACCACCAGGAACCGGCGTATAGGCAGCAACCTTGTCTACCAGGGCCGACAGTTCGATATCACCAATGCCACCCGGATGGTAGCCCGCATCGATAACCACCGCGCCGTCCTTGACCCAGTCCGCCCTGATGAACTCCGGTTTACCCACCGCGCCCACCAGTATGTCCGCCTGGGCGACGATGCCGGAGAGGTCTTTGGTGCGCGAGTGACAGATAGTGACCGTGGCATGCTTCTGCAGCAACATCATGGCCATGGGCTTGCCGAGTATGGGACTGCGCCCGACCACGACCGCGTGCTTGCCCTCGATGTCGATGTTGTAGTGCTCAAGGATGCGCATAATGCCCTGGGGAGTGGCGCAACCGTAGGCTTCCTCGCCCATGGCCATGCGGCCGAAGCCCAGGCAGGTGACACCGTCCACATCCTTGCTCAGGGCGATGCTGTCAAAGCACAGGCGCTCGTCGATTTGAGCGGGTACCGGATGCTGTAACAGTATGCCGTGTACGTCGGGATTGTTGTTGAGTTCCTCGATTCTGGCCAACAATTCCCCAGTGGTAGTGGCGGAGGGCATTTCCACCGCCATCGACTCCATCCCCACCCGCCGGCAGGCATTGCCCTTCATTTTTACATAGGTGGCGGAGGCGGGGTCGTCTCCTACCAGGATAGTAGCCAGGATAGGCGTTTTTCCGCCCGACCTTTCTTTTAATTTTTCTACCCGGGCTAAAAGCTCGGCTTCGGTTTGAGCGGCCAGGGATTTGCCGTCCAGGATGAGTGCAGCCATGCGATGAAATCCTCTAAATAGGTTGCCGGCCGGGTCGGTTGATCCGGTCCCGGAAAAGCCGTGCATTGTCCCACGAGAGCTTACCCAAGTGGAAGAGCCTGATCTCGTAAACGGCAGTAAAATCACGATTTTGGCGTTGACGCTCACCATACGGGTGAGTATGATGCGGCCTCCTGAAATCAGGGGTTGGCGCGAGCGCCAAACGAATAAGTCGGGGTATAGCGCAGTCTGGTAGCGCGCCTGCTTTGGGAGCAGGATGTCGGGAGTTCGAATCTCTCTACCCCGACCAACTTTCAGGATTTCACAATGGTGGCCGTAGCTCATCAGGTAGAGCACCGGATTGTGACTCCGGAGGTGGCGGGTTCAAGACCCGTCGGCCACCCCAGTTTCCCCGGTGTATCATCGGGCCTCGACGGGGGTATAGCTCAGCTGGATAGAGCACCGGCCTTCTAAGCCGACGGTCGCAGGTTCGAATCCTGCTACTCCCGCCATACTACAAAATGGCCCTACTTCAGATTATACTTGCCCCACCGTCGTTTGGAGTCGCCGTGCAGTTATTGTCCCTACGCCTTCGTATCCTGTTTATGATCATTAGTGGCGGTGTTCGCCCTGATCTTGTGGCTGGGTGGCTCACGCCTGGCGCGGATGGCGGCGGTGGGGTCGATGGCTAGTGCTCTTGCTCCGCGGGTGCCAACCAGGCGCCAACGCTGCGTCGCAGCCGTTTGATATAGGCCCGGAGCCTGCCCCGTTTTATCGGGCACTATGCCCGCACGACTGCGTCCCGCCTGAGGCCATCGAGAAAAGTGTGGGCGCCGCTTGCAGCGGAAGGTGGTTTGAAGCACAATACGCGCCGCCTGCACCACTGGTGCGGCTGCTGTGGCGCCCCAGGCGGTCCCTCCGCAATGATAGATAGTGAACTCCGCCAGGCCCGGAAGGGAGCAACGGTAATTATCGACTCGTGTGCCGGGGTGTGGCTGTCTGGGTCGCCTCCAATATCTGATAAAATCCTATACAAAACAGTTAGTTAAAGAATGTGTTGGCAAGTAGCCATCATTCTAGCCAACAACGTTTTGTGCGCCGTCATCCGCCAACTGTGCAGCGGAGGACACCATGCAAACTTTCAACGATACTTCATGGCTTTTGGAACAATGGGGCCGGTGGGCCTACATCAATCGCCGCATTAATCTCAGCTATCCGACTATTCAGCCCTTCACGCGCCTGGTGACGCCTACCCGGGCCGGGCCTGCAATCAATGACCTGGTAGCGGGTGAAATTGACCATGCTGTGGCCGGGTTGTGCAAGCAAAATCCAGAGATGGGGGAAGCGGTAGCCAGGTACTACTTGAACGGGGTGGATTACCGCTTGCTGGGGGAACGGATGGGTATCTCTACGCGCAGGGCGTCAGGGCTGGTGCAGGCTGGCGTGTCATGGGTCAGTGATGCGCTGGACAGTGAGTAGTTGTTCCTGCGGTATTTTATCGAGAGGGGTCAAGATATAACCTGTGGTTATTTTGTATGTATGCGTGGGACAGAGTACTATGCCCGGAAAAATAAGAACTATACTAGTTGGTGACGGTCTATTAATGGCGCAGTTTGCAGTGGGGGGGATATGCGACCAAAAGAATTGGTATTACGGTGTTATGCAGAAAACAAAGACGGCCTTTGGAACGTTGTTTGTGTAGACCTGTGTCTTGCCGCTCAGGGCGATTCTTTTAAGGAAGCCCAGAACAAGCTGCACGACCAGATAAAAGACTATGTTTTTGACGCGCTTGGTGGCGAGGATCGAGAGTATGCAGATCAGCTAATGGTGCGCAAAGCCCCTCTGTCACTCAGGGCGAAATACCAAATGATAAAAGCCCAGGCCCACTTCAGTCACGCCAAAACCCGCCTGTTTAATGAAATGGTGCCAATGGTTCCTGCTGTTGCATGAGTCAAAAAGCACCACTTGTGCATTCAGATGTTATCCGGGGGCTAAAGGCCCTCGGCTTCGTTAGCAGACCCAAAAAGAGCACATCTCACCAGCAATGGGCCCGAAGCGAGAAAATCAAGGGGAAGGCCGTTTTACTGAAAGTAACGGTTGATGAACACAACTCCCCTTACTCAAACGACCTCGTTAAATCCATGGCAAGACAGGCTGGACTGTCAGAAAAGCAGTTTCGTGAAGTCTGCTCTAAATCTGGCGCCAAAAAAGCCAAGCGCGGGATGTTGGACTGGTTCAAAAAGAACCGTCCCGATAAATGATCTATGGGAGATGATTCTCAAGGCGGGCTCTCATGCCAGCCAGGGCCTCCTGTAATTGGGCATCGACAAGCCAGGCGATATAATCACTGGCGCCGCTTTCAATCAAGGCTTCGTGGAACCCGTGCAAGGCAGTTGCCACAGTCTCCAGGGTTTGCTCCGCCACAGCGGACACTTCCTCATTGGGTTTAAGCTCCATCAACCGCACCCAGGGATAAAAGCGCCTCTACCAGCACTTCCCTTTCATCACAGATCCAGTTATCGACTTGTTCCGCCATTTCTCCGGAAAGGCCACACCGGCGTTCCAGGTTGTCGGGGATTGACGCAAGAAATTGCGCCACATGCGCAAACGTCCGTGCCACTACTTCCTCGACTTCCTCAACAGGGAGAAGCTCCTTGTCTCTTACCTGCAATTCCCGCCGCTTGGTCTCAGACTCATACCAGGCCTTTCTCTCTGATGGGGGTAGCAGTTGAGGATCAATACCGCCAGCCGCCTTGGGGCCCTTAGCCCGCCACTCTGCCACTTCAATGGCATCGAACACCCATGGTACACATCGACTGCCACGCTTCACCACAGGACAGCCACGCCGCACCCAACCATTTACCGCAGGCACCGACACATCAAATATTTCTGCCAGCTCGGCCTTGTTGGCTCTCCGCAATTTGGTGACACTGGATATTTCTACAACTTGATCCATATCAAATTCCGATTAGGCAGAAGCAACAACCCTGGGGGTCCGGAAAACTCCGGATTTGGGCGCTCAGCTGCTCCCGTATGGGTGCGCTCCAGGAGGACCCGCGAAGTTCTGGACGCCATCAAATAAAGTGAACCCGTCACGCGACCCTGAAGAAACCGCGACCAGAGAGTTCAGCGCGCATGCTTTGCTATGACCATGGCATGCGCCCGGTGACTCACCACATGACTGTTCAGGGACACATGGTGAGGATTGATTGTTCACCCCTTCGCAAACTGCTGGTGCTCTTGCGCACGCTCCAGCGTCGCCCGGGTGCCGTTGCTGTAGCACAAGTCTTCATCGGCGCGGACAAGTACATCGGCCTGCAATGGCTCCGCAGGGATACCGCCTTTCGTGCCATCAAAGGGAACCCGAGGGGAGTGGAGTAGTTGTTTCAGAATTTCCACGGGTGAAACTATCACCCCCGCGTGCTGGCTGAGATGCCTACAAGTGACTATCTCTTCCAGGAGTGGCGCGGCACTTTCAAGTAGCTTGGCCTCTGCTACCTTGGCTCGCGTTATCCAATGTTCGCGGCGGATCTGCTCCACAGCATCGATGGCCTGCTCACAGTTGGTCATTGCCTCAGCCGCTGCTTTGCGGGCAGGGGGGACCAGGTCGGGCTTACCGCCAGCCCTCAGCGCCTCCAGTTTATCCAGCTTGCCGGTGAGGGTGGCTTCCGCCTTCTCGAATGCTTTCTGTGCTTTGGTGTATTCTTTGATCATGCTACCGGCCTCGTGACAATACCCAGGCGGCCCAGGGCGGCCACCCCCACGTCATAACGAACGCCCAGCTTTACGCCTTCGAACATGTCACCTTGATTCGCTGCGTTACCTACGGTGATACCACCATCAGACGCCTCCAGGTGCAAAAGGCCCACGGTTGGGGCGGCCTCCGGATCGCTCATCACATACCAATTTCCACTTGCTGAAATGCGGCTGGTCGCCACAACCTCAAGCAACAAATTGTTATTGAAAACAAGCGATAGGGCCTCGGCTTCTAATTCGGCGGGCACAATCAGGAACCTTGCTCTAATGTCTGCCTCGTTACCGGCGTTGGTTTGCATACGGCGGAGTGCTGTCATTGACTCACCGACTGCTGACAAGCTCAGACCGGCACCGCTCAGCAAATTTCCATAATCCCCATGAAACATTGGCCCACCATCGCCCAGGGTGGGATTGCTTTCCAGTAGCTCGTAAACCAGCTTGGCCTCAAGGCGGCCAGCACTAGTACCGAGAGCGCCAAAGGCATTAACGATTAGTGAAGTTTGATCGTTCACGATTACCTTTCGCGAGATGGCAACATTTCGGCCGAAGGTCCATACCCGGGCGTCAAGGCCTGGCAAGTCTGCAATGGCGACAATGTTTTTATGCTCGGCAAGTTCGGGGGTTACCTCCACAAGATCAACATCAATCCCGATTGACGGGAATTCATGCGGCTTAAAGTTGGGCAGCCCGATCATTTTGCAGAAAGCCCGGTGGGCTGTTTGGGCCTGGAGGTTCTGAACCACTGGAATTCGGAGGGTATCGCCCAGGTGGTTTACAAAATCACTTGATGATAAACCGGTGGTGAATGCGGCGTTAGGCATGCTTGATCGAGTAGAACCAAAGGTTTCTACCAGTCGTCTAAGTGTGCCCCGGTCCATATCATAGACGCCAGTTTCACTGTCCGCAATTGCGGTTTCAAGTAGCGCTTCGTGCATCCGGGGATGGCAATCTGAGAATGACTTGACTCCGGCGTCCTCCAGAATTGCGTCGGTCAGGGCTTCTCGCAAATCGAGTATGTTCATTTAAAAATCCATATTGGGGTTTCAGTTACACCTTACCAAAGGATTTACGGACAAAACTTTTTAAGTGGGGAGTAAATCAAAGATGCGCTTGCGGGAGCGCTTCATTGCACAGCCAGCAGAGAAAACATCATGCAGGGCACACTGCAATGCGGGAAGCTTGTCCCGGGGCCTTTGCCCATGCGCTGGTGCGTATCTGGCCAGGGCTTGCTCCAGCTCGCCGGCCAGGGCCCAGGTAGAAATATCTCGATCCTGCTTCAATTCCATTGCGGCCCTCACCAGAGCCTGGTCCCGGAATATTTTCCGGTGAGTACCTGTCAAGCACAAGCACTGCTCCAGTGTCCCCTTACCAGCCAGGAAGTCACGCATTCCAGCACCAAACCAATACATCGACTCTTCAGAGTATTCACCCCCGGCGATTGAAACTGCATGGCGTACTGATTCAGGCATTATTCGTTAAGGTCCGCGCCATGGCACCGGGATCTAATCCCCGGCGTAGGCGGCGCGGTGTGGTGGATTGCTTCCCAGCACTCCGGCCACGCCCTGCAAATGGTGGCGGAGGGGGTATGAAGCCCGCATGGCCCATTCGCTTACGCCCCATGCCCGGCGTGGTAATACGCTTCCTGCAAGGTGCTCCGGAATTGTTCGAGTGGGTTATTCATTAGCGGTGCTTTTTTGCGCCTCCAGTTCCTCTATTTTCTCCAGAATAAAACCGCCCTCAAGTTCCAGGTCAGCGCTCAAATGCTCCAGGTACTCGCCCAGGGATTCCACAGCCAGGCAAAGGCCCTGGATATCGCCCGGGGTCAATCCCTCTATTGATCCGCCCTCATGGCTGAACAGAATATTGCCAATATTCTTCAAGGCGCCCGCGGTAAAGTTAAATTTCCGGGCGGTTTCATTCTGCAGGGTGTGGGCCCGGTGGTGCAGGGTGCGTAGTGTTCTCTCGTTTTTCATAGCTCGTTCCATCCTGTGGT
>QNFR01000068.1 GCA_003646405.1 Gammaproteobacteria bacterium | reverse complement strand
GACAACAATGAAAGTAGCCTATCTGTTATTGGCGGTGCTTTTGTCCGGCTGTGCCAGCCAGACTATTGAGCCCAGTTATTACCTGTTGCGCTCCAATGAGGATTTACAGTCCAGTGAGCTCAACCCGTCCAAAGATTTCTCCATGGGCAATGTGGTTATCGCATCCTATATGGACCAACAAGGCCTGTTGATGGAGACAGCGGAAGGCAAGATGCGCCCCGCCCGGCACAACCTGTGGGCCGAGCCCGTTTATGAAGGTGTGCGCAACTTCCTTTTTGTGGAAATCGCACAGGCCAAAGGCGAAGATCTTCTGCCCTCCCGTCTCAGCAACAGCGCGACCGTGATCGATATACGTATCGACCAGCTGCACGGCACCCGCGATGGCGAAGCGCAGCTGGTGGCATACTGGTGGCTGCGCCGCAACGGGGAGGTGCTTAGCTTCTATCGATTCGCAGAGTCACAGGCCCTGCATGCGGAGGGTTATGCGGCTCTGGTAGCCGCTGAAGAAACCTTATTGACGCAACTGGCAAAGAAAATCGCCGCCTCCCTGGTTGATACCGACACCTAGTGTAGTGTCCTGTATAAATCGTATATTCAGGACACTACTACTAGATCGGCAGCGGCATAAACACCTTCGATACCGCATGCACCGCACCGGTGACGGTTCGATCGTCCGCATCGTCGGCGATGCGCGCCATCATTTCCTGCAGGATAATGATTTTGCCGAACAGCCGTTCAAAGCTCAGGTTGTCGACAACTCCCCTGTACTCGTGAGTAATGAGATAGTGTTCGCCGTCCGGCTTGCGAGTATTTTTCAACTTCCATAACAGCACCTCCACGTTGCGGGCGCTGGTCAGCAGCACCTCCGACTCCAGTTGATCGGTGAAGAACACTTCCGGCTTATACCTGTAGGCTTCGCGCAACATGCCCCCCAGACCAACCACCAGGGCGAATACCCGGTCACCCCTGAATACCGGATCAAAGGCCAGATTCATGGCATCGATACCCTGTTTGTGGTTGAGCTCGGGGAAATCCAGCTGGTGGAGATGCACCTTAAGCTGCGCCAACCGGCCCTCGATGGTCATGCCCGGATTCTTTTGCAGTTGGACCGGGTTGCGCTTGTATAATTTGACTACCAGTTCACGCACTGCCGTGCGCGTTTCGGTGATGAACTCGTCGGCCACCAGGTCAACATCCGACTTCACCAGGTTCTTGATTTCATAATCAGCACAGGCAAAAAGAAATACGGGCAGTATCAGCAAGGGTGGCAAACGCATGCGGTAAGTCTAACAAGTTGTATGGGGCAGGAGTGAGTAGATACAGTGGTAATATTATCCCGGATAGCGCCGGTTACGCTACAGCACGCGTATCAGGCCGACCACACTGACCGTCAACAGGACAAACCCCAGTATCCTGAAGAATATTTTCGTGTCTGCACGCATCGTGTAATTGTGAAAACGCAGACCGACCAGATGACCCAATGCGGCGCAGGGTAGTAACCACAACTGCTGCCGCCATTGCAGGTCAATCCCGGTCCACAGAAATGCAGCCAGTTTCACCGCGACAAGGACAAACCACAGGACAAACAAAGTGTCGCGCAGCTGGTACCTCTCCACCCGGCTCGCCGCTACCGGCACTATCAGAGGTGCCGCGACCAATGAGGTGCCACTGACATAACCTCCCAGAATCATAAAAAATGCATCCAGTGATTTACTGCTACTTTTGAACGGTCGGTCAAGAATATAAGTAATGGCGTAAATGGCTACAACGACAAAGATGAAACTACTGACGATATCTGCAGGTAACGTGATCACACCGGCCACTCCGATGAGTTTTGGAATGATCATCAGTAGCAGGGCATTACGCAGGAATGACCAATTCACGGTTCCACGTTGGTTACCGGTTTCATCGCGGGATATTCGGCGGTGGGATTGCACCACGGTAATAAACGAGAAAAAGAGCAGATGGACCGCGATGATGGGCAAAAAAACCAATGGGACATTATGCACCATCAACAGGAAAGGCAGTGTAAGTACCGCCCCGCCGAAGCCCAGGCTGGAACGCACAAAACCACCCCAGACAAACAGCAGGCCTATCGCCACATATTGCCAACTCTCCAGGCCTTCCATTATTTCTTGTCAGTCCGTCTCGCCATTCGTGTAGTACATGGTAACCCAGTCTCGATGGAGCTTCATGCCCCAATGGCACCGCTCTACAGTTATCGCCCGCCGGCATCGCCACAGAGCGGGGCTATAGCAAGCTGTAAGACACGGCTACACCGGCTACGGTGATGGCGATAATACTCATCAGTTTGATCAAAATATTGAGGCTCGGTCCGGAGGTATCCTTGAAGGGGTCCCCCACAGTATCACCGATGACCGAGGCCCGGTGCGCGGCGGAGCCCTTGCCTCCGTGATGCCCCGCTTCAATATACTTTTTGGCGTTATCCCAGGCACCGCCGGAGTTGGACAGGAATACGGCCAGCACGAAACCAGCGGACAAAGCCCCCACCAACAAGCCAATCACCCCCGCCACGCCCAGTACCAGACTCACCGCGACGGGAACTGTGAGCGCCAGCAGCGCCGGTGTAATCATCTCCCGCTGGGCGCCGATAGTGGATATTTCTACGCAACGAGCGTAATCCGGTTCCGAGCTGCCTTGCAGAATGCCGGGGTCGGTGTTGAACTGACGACGGACCTCATCCACCATCATGCTCGCCACCCGCCCCACTGCCTGCATGGTCAGGCCACTGAATACGAAGGCCACCATGGCACCGAGAAACAGTGAAACAAGCACCACCGGGTTCAACAGGGTCACGTTGAAATAGACCATGAAATCCGCCAGGCCGGCGTCGATAGTCGGTATCTCAACACCGTTGCGCAATGCCAGCATGGTCTGCCCCGTTTTGAGCAGCTCAATACGAATCACCTCCAGGTAGGAAGCGATCAGCGCCAGTGCGGTCAACGCTGCCGAACCAATGGCGAAACCCTTGCCCGTTGCTGCTGTCGTGTTGCCCAGTGAGTCCAGAGCATCCGTACGGGCTCTTACTTGCGGGCCCAGGCCGCTCATTTCTGCATTGCCACCGGCATTGTCAGCGATCGGCCCATAGGCATCACTGGCCAGGGTTATACCCAGCGTCGATAACATTCCGACTGCGGCAATGGCCACACCATACAGGCCCTGGCTGACGTTGTTAAAGTCAAATGCAGCACTGAACACAAATGCCAACAAGGTGCCCGTACCTACCGCAAGTACGGGTACGGCAGTCGATAGCATACCGGCTCCCAGGCCCGAAATAATAATTGTCGCCGGCCCACTTTCCGCCGCCCGGGCGATGGCGCGTGTCGGCCTGAACGAGGACGATGTGGCGTACTCAGTGGCACGACCGATAACAATACCAGTGATTAGACCCACCACCACAGCTCCCCAGGTTCCCCAGAGGTTGGGCATATCCATTAGGTAGAGCACAGCCAGGGAGATCACCATTACTGCCGCTGCACTGGTGTTGATACCTCTGGACAGGGCACCAAGCAAAGCTTCCTGATCCGCGTCTTCCTTTGTCTTCACCAGAAAGATACCGACTATCGACACGACAATACCCAGGCCGGCGATGACAAATGGGGCACTCACCGCCTTCGCCTGTATTGCCGTATCGCTGACATAAGCCGCCGCCCCCAGGGCACAGGCGGCGAGAATGGAGCCACAATAGGACTCAAACAGATCGGCGCCCATACCGGCCACGTCACCTACATTGTCACCGACATTATCGGCAATAACCGCCGGGTTGCGCGGGTCGTCCTCGGGAATACCCGCTTCCACCTTGCCCACCAGGTCAGCACCTACATCCGCCGCCTTGGTGTATATCCCTCCCCCGACACGGGCGAACAATGCCTGCAGTGACGCGCCCATACTGAACGTCAGCACGGTGGTTGTCACCAGCACCATGCGGTAGCCGTCTGCCGACTCAGGGGTGAACCAGTTCACCAACAGAAACCATAACACCACATTGCCCAGGCCAAGACCAACCACGACCAGGCCAATCACCGCCCCACTGCGAAAAGCTATCCGCAGGCTCTGTTCCAGCGAGGTGCGCGCCGCCGCCGCGGTGCGGGTAGAAGCCAATGTCGCTGTTTGCATACCAAAAAATCCGGCCAGCGCAGAGAAAAATCCACCGCAAACGAAAGTGAATGGCAACCAGGGATTTTGCACACCAAAGCCGTAGGCCAGCACGGCGAACACCAGGGCTAAAACACCGAATACGAGCAGCATGATGCGGTACTGCTGCCGCAAATACGCCATGGCTCCCTCATGCACGTGTAGCCCGATACGGCGCATGACGTCAGTACCCTCGTCCTGGCGCTTCATATCCTGGAAAAAAAACCACGCAAACGCCAGACCGGTTAACGCAGCGGCCGGTGCAATCCAGAAAAAAACTTCATTCATATTTCAGCTATGTTCCGATAACAACGAATTAACTCTCAGGAATTCAGTCAGGCAGTCTGTGCCGAACGCCACCAGCCAAAGTGCTGGGCTTCGAGGTCTGCCACGTCGGGAAAACGGTAAAACGCAAAATCCTGTTGGTCGCCTACATAGAACCCACCGCGGATGGTCCGATAAAACACGCCGTCATTGACCTGTTTTAAAAACAACTTACTACTCTTGGCATCGGCGGGCAGGAGTGATGCCAATACTTCCCGCAGATGCTGAAGGTTGGGATAAGGGAGATCGTGCGCTTCCCCGTTTACCGGGTCACGGGCAAGACCCCGTAAAGACAGTTGTGAAAAAACAATGCGAGGCACATGCACCGGGCGACTCGGGTCAGTAATGGCCCGACAGAACTCTAACGGCTCCAGGCAACTGGCCACCATCGGGTCGATGGGACAGAATTCCTGGTACAAATGCGCCTGCCGATCCGGTTCCCGGATGTATTCAGATTGCTCCAGTTCCAGGGTCTGACCGTCTTTAGTGACCAGGTAGAGATTACCCAGCGCCGCCACGGGTATTCTGGACAACACCCGGTAGATCGCCAGGTAGACCGATTTTTTCGGCCTGCCACCAGGCTTGGCCACGCAGCGCTCGTCAATCAGATGGAGTGGAAACTCCCCGGGAGGAAGCCCGGCCGGATCCACTTCGAAAAATATCGCCTCGCCGCTGGAATGTACATTGGCACCCAGAGCGTAATAGGCTCCAAACTCCTCGGGATTGAGCATGGACGCTATCAGTCCTTGGGGAATCAAAGACAGGTACAAATACGTGGTGTTCACAGCCGCCTCATTCGCATTGTGTGGTTAATCGCTAGATTTTAATGTAATGGTGCGCAATGCGCACCCTACTTACTGAGCAAGGCTTAAAACTTCCGGGAAATGTGCGCCCTACTTGCTGGGCAGGGCTTAAAACTCCCGGAAGCAGCGGGAAGTATCCACTATCGCACTGAAGTACTTGCTATCCACCTTAATCCTTGCAGCCTGTTAGTAACACTTAGTCCTGGCAGCCCAACTGCCGCTTGCGCCACAGCAGGTAAATAACCGGCAGCACCAACAGTGTCAGGATCACCGAACTGATCATCCCTCCCACCATGGGGGCGGCCAGGCGACTCATTATCTCCGAGCCGGTACCTGCGCCATACAAGATAGGCAGCAAACCGATAATAGTGGCGCCCGCCGTCATCAACACCGGGCGCACGCGCAGCCCCGCGCCATGCAATACCGCCTGGGTAAGATTGTCCTCACTCAGTGGCTGCCCCTCATCGAGCAAACGGTGCCAGGCCTGGTCCAGGTACACCAGCATGATAACGCCGGTCTCTACCGCCACACCCGCCAAGGCGATAAAGCCCACCCCCACGGCAATGGAAAAACTGAAATCCATGGCGTACATCAGCCAGACACTCCCTACCAGTGCCAATGGCAAAGCGCCCATCAGGATAGCCACCTGGGCAAAATTCCCGAAATTCATATACAACAGCACCACGATGATCGCCAGGGTCAGCGGCACCACGTAGGTGAGCCTGGCCTTGGCGCGCTCCATGTATTCATACTGCCCGGACCAGACAATGGAATAACCCGGGGGCAACTTGAGCTCCCGGGCCACAACGTCACGCGCGTGCTCCACATAGCTGCCCACATCCACGCCCTCAATATCAATAAAGGTCCAGCCGTTGATACGGGCGTTCTCGCTCTTGATGCCCGGGGGGCCATCTTCAATGGACACGGTGGCCACATCGCCCAGAGCGATGCGCTGGCCTGCGGGCGTCACAATAGGCAACAGGGACAGTTGCTCAGGTGAGTCGCGATAGGACTGTGGATAACGGATATTGACCGGATAGCGCTCCAGGCCCTCCACCGTCTGGGTGATATTCATCCCGCCTATCGCCGTGGCCACCACCTGCTGCACGTCGGCGATGTTCAGGCCGAAGCGCGCCGCCAGCTCACGGTCTATATCCACAATGATGTAGCGCCCGCCCGCCACTCTTTCAGAGTAGACCGACGCGGTGCCGGGCACGTCCGCCAGGATCACTTCCAGTTGTCGGCCAATGCCCTGGATACCCTCCAACTGCGGCCCCGCCACCTTGATACCCACCGGGGTTTTAATCCCCGTGGCCAGCATATCGATACGGGTCTTGATCGGCATCACCCAGGCGTTGGTGAGGCCGGGCAACTTGACCAGGGCGTCAAGTTCCTTTTTCAAACTCTCAGTCGTTACACCCTCGCGCCACTCATCCCTGGGTTTCAACTGGATAAAGGTTTCTATCATGGTCAGGGGCGCCGGGTCCGTGGCGGTCTCGGCGCGGCCGATCTTGCCGAATACCCTTTCCACTTCCGGCACGGTGCGGATCAGCTTGTCGGTCTGCTGCAATAGTTCGCGCGCCTTGCCGATGGAGATGCCGGGATAGGTGGTAGGCATATACATTAAATCTCCCTCATCCAGCGGCGGCATGAATTCACTGCCTATTCTCTGCAGGGGCCACCAGGCACTGGCCAGAACCAGCAGCACCACCAGCAATGTCGTCCTGGGCCAGGCAAGCACCCTTGCCAATAGTGGCATATAGCCACCGATCAACAAGCGGTTGACCGGATTGCGCTGCTCCGGAAGAATTTTGCCGCGAATGAAATAGCCCATGAGCACCGGCACCAGTGTGATGGACAATGCCGCGGCGGCGGCCATGGCATAGGTCTTGGTGTAGGCCAGTGGCGAGAACATGCGTCCCTCCTGCGCTTCCAGGGTGAACACCGGAACAAAACTCACGGTAATGATCAACAGGCTGAAGAACAGCGCCGGCCCCACCTCACTGGCTGATTGCGCCACCACCTGCCAGCGGTTTTCGTCGTTTACCTCAGTGCGCTCCATATGCTTGTGCATGTTCTCGATCAGCACGATGGCGCCGTCGACCATGACGCCAATGGCGATCGCGATACCTCCCAGGGACATGATATTGGCGTTCAGGCCCTGCCAGTACATCACGATAAACGCCGTGAGAATGCCAATAGGCAGGCTGATCACGGCCACCAGGGCCGAGCGCGCGTGAAACAGGAACACCACGCACACCAGGGCCACCAGCAACAGTTCCTCCGCCAGCTTCTCCCACAAATTATTCACCGCCCGCTCTATAAGACCGGAGCGGTCGTAAACGGTGACGATCTCCACCCCCTCGGGTAAACCTTGCCGCAACTGCTCCAGCCTGGCTTTCACCCCGTCAATGGTGTGCTGCGCGTTTTCACCAAAACGCATGACGATTATTCCGCCTACGGTTTCGCCCTCACCGTCCAGTTCGGCTATACCCCGGCGCATCTGCGGCCCCAGGCCGATATCCGCAACGTCCTTCAGGCGCAGCGGCGTGCCGTTGCTGTTGACGCCCAGGGGAATATTCTCCAGGTCCTGCTCGTTCTGCAGGTAGCCGGTGGCGCGCACCATATACTCGGCTTCCGCCATCTCTATCACGGAGGCGCCGATCTCCTGGTTACCGCGCTTGATCGCCGTTTGTATCAGTGACAGGGGAATATCGAAGGCCCGCAGTTTGTCAGGGTCCACGGTCACCTGGTATTGCTTGACCATGCCGCCCACCGCCGCCACTTCCGACACACCCGGCACGCTTTGCAATTCGTATTTCAGAAACCAGTCCTGCAGGCTGCGCAGCTGGCTGATGTCGTGACGGCCGGTTCTGTCGACCAGCGCGTAGATATAGACCCAACCCACCCCCGTGGCGTCCGGCCCCAATTGCGGCCGGGCCGAATCGGGCAGAGAGGGCGCCACCTGGCTCAGGTATTCCAACACCCGCGTACGAGCCCAGTACAGGTCAGTGCCCTCATCAAAAATAACGTACACATAGGAATCACCAAAGAAGGAAAAGCCGCGCACGGTAGCCGCTCCGGGCACCGACAGCATGGCGGTGGTCAGCGGATAGGTCACCTGGTCCTCTACCACCTGGGGCGCCTGCCCCGGGTAACTGGTTTTAATGATCACCTGCACATCGGAAAGGTCGGGAATGGCGTCTACCGGTGTATTTTTCACCGCGTAAAGACCCACACCCACCAGAATGACGGTAGCCAGCAGCACAAAAAAGCGGTTGCCCACCGACCAGCGAATAATAGCCTCAATCATGGTTGGCCCCCATATGTTGATGATCGCTGTCCGGGGCTACACCCTCCATGCCCAACTCCACGGCATCGCCCCGTTGCATACGCATAAGACCCGCACTCTTGCTCGACTCCGAATCCAGCAGGAATTGCGCCGATACCACGATGCTGTCGCCCTCCTCCAGACCCTCCAGTATCTGGCTGTACTGTTCATCCAGCTGGCCGAGGCGCACGACGACAGACCTGAAACGCCCATCGCCCAGCGCCAGCACCACCCGGTCCTGGCTACCGGTACGTATTACCGCCTCACGCGGAACCATCAGGGCATCTTCACCCTGATCGGCCTCGATAAACACCTGGGCGAACATATTCGGTTTGAGTATCCCCGCGTCATTATTGAAGCGCAGGCGAATACGCAGCGTGCGCGTCTTCTCTTCCAGTGACGGGTAGACATAGTCCACCGTACCGCGCCACTCCTTACCGGGCAGGTAGTTCAACGTCATTACCACCGGCAGGCCCACCTCGACCAGCGCCGCCTGCCGCGCGAACACCTCGGCTTCCACCCACACATCATCCAGCGCACCGATGGACATCAGGGTGGTGCCGGGCTTGACGAAAAATCCCTCGCGTATATTGAGGTTGTCCACCACGCCGCTCTGGGGCGCGCGAAACGTAACGGTCTGCCTGACCTGCCGCTCACGCTTCAACTCGTCAATAAAGGAGGCCGACAATTGCAGGGCCAGTAGCCGGTCCTGCGCCGCCTGGACCAGGCGCTTGTTATTGCGCTTCAGGGACAGCAGCATCTCCTCCTGTGCATTAACCAACTGGGGGGAATACAATTCGTACAGTGGCTGGCCCCGCTCGACCGGATCGCCGGCGGCTTTTACGTAGAGTTTCTCAATCCAGCCTTCCACCCTGGGATGGATGTGAATCAGGTGATCCTCATCGTACTGCACATAGCCGACGGTTCTGATCCGCGTGGTCAATGGCCGGCTCTCCACTTGAGCAGTGCGCACGCCCAGGTTGTTAACCACTTCCGGCGATATCTCGATGGTGCCCGGCCCCTCGTCAACACTCCCTCCTCCGCTTGCGTACACCGGCAACAGGTCCATGCCCATGGGGGATTTACCCGGTTTATCGCGGCGGTAATTGGAATCCATGGGCGCGACCCAGTACAGGGGCTTATCCCCGACAGTAGCATTTGTATCCACCGTGGAAAGCGCGCCCCCCTGCTCCAGATTGAAATAGACCAAGGCACTGGCGGCGACACCCAGGACGATACCCACAACGACTGAAACACTGGTTTTGGGTGATTGCGTCATGATGTCTCTCCCCCGGGGAAGCTGCTACTGGTGACAAAGAAGTAGTTCAACTGGCTGATAGTTTTGAGGCGGTCGACCTCGATATCGAGAGCGTCTATTCGCGCATTGAGCTCGTCGATGCGCGCCCGCACCACTTCTGAGAAATCACCGTCGTCGGTGGTGTACGCTGTCAGGGACGCCTCGGCCTGGTCCTGCATCTCCCGCAGCAGGCGCGACTGGTACAACAGCTGCCGCTGGTTGAGTCGCAACAACTTCGAGCGCTGTGTCTCGAAGGTCGCGATCATATTGCGCAGGGCCAGCCATTTTTCTGTCCTGACCGCCTCCGAACCGGCGATGGCCGACTGCACCTGACGATCCTGGCGCTTCGATGTAAACAGCGGCAGGTCAAATGCCACACCGAAGGAGAAGAAGTCCGGTCGATCCCTATCCATGGAAGGATTGTCTACAGGGTCATCTTCACGGTAGCCGTAACTGGCATTGACACTCCACTGGGGACGATATTTCTGCTCGGCCAATTCAATACCGGCCCTGCTGGCATCTATCTTGCGATCCAGACTGAGAATGGCCGGGTGGCTTCTCAGGTGAGACGCGATATCCTGCGGTGACGGGGCCGTGCCGGCCTCATACAGGGTGGGATGGCGCAGTTCGATTTGCGGTAATGTCTCCGCCAATTTATCCGACAATGCTAAATTTGCAGAGATGCCTGCCTGGCCCCGGGCACCAGCGGGCGGCGGACTTCCCGGGGCCGCGTGCAACCACTCGTTTAATTTCGCACGCGACATGTCGCGGCGCTCATGCAGCACGGTTAAACGGTCTTCAAGCCGGGTCAGTTCCAGCTGCGCCCTGATCAGGTCCTGTTGCCGCGTCCTGCCAACTGCTGTGGAATAACTGGACTGGGCCACATCCACCAGGTCTTCGAACAACGCCCGGTCCTGCTCTATCAGGCGGATGCTTTCAGTCGCACGAAATACCTCCAGCCACAAACTCGTTATATTCACCGCGACTTTCGCCCGGCGATCATCCCGCTGATACGGGTACTGGGCACCGAGCAAAGACAGGCGTTTCTGGTCGAGAGCGCGACTGTGACCACGGGGAAACGTCTGCGAGACGCCCACCTTGAACTGGGTCATCGCCTCCTGGTCAAAATCGAAGGTATCGGTGGGCAGGTTGGCAAAGCCTACACTGACCACCGGATCCGGCAGGGTGCCGGCCGCGGTACTCTGCGCTTCAATCGCCTGCTGTCGATACTCGCTACCCACCAGCCAGGGGTCGTTGCGCTGCGCTATGTCCACCGCCTCGGTCAGGGTCATCGCGCCCCGGGCGGGCCACGCAGTTAAACACACCAGGGCCGCAAGCAGCACACCTTGAATAAAGCGCGGTTGCACGGGTCGTTCGTTTATCGCCAGTAGTTTCATCGGCACCGGTCCTCTCTGTTCTCTAATCGTCAGCAGTAGATAGGAATGCTTACCAGTGGCTTACTGATAAAGCATTTCCTGTAGTGAGAGGCAAAAAAAATGTCTCCCGCTGCGCGCACCTGAAATTACCTGAATTTCAGGTGCAGCTATCCTGCGTCAGCGAGAAATGGGAGGACGGTAACGTGAAGCGGAAGATGCGTTGACGAGTGAAAACAGAAGCGCATCGTTGTGCATGGCCGCGTAGATGGCCGCATCGGATAGAGTGGTCTCGACTAGCGCTACCACTGCCTGGCACTGACTCATGGAACAAAAACCACCACTATCGCAGCAGCTCTCGCCGCCTGTGGACGTCTGCTCCACAGACGCCATATGATGATCTGAATGATCCATCCCAACCATAGCCGCGCTCATTTCACCGGGTGCGGAGCTCATGGTGAAACAGGGCATGGCCACCGCCGCCAGCGACTGGCCCATGCAGGCCAACAGCAACAGCGATGTGATCAAGTGTCGAAAGCGTTTCATAGCGATAGTATAGTCCATTTTAATGGCAAAGTTATGGTCATATTACGACCTGACGCCGAGCGGCCTGGTTAAGCAATGTCAATTGTGTCGCGTGAATGCTGCTGTAGACAGCTGCTTTCGGGAATTTTTTTTTGCCTTGCAAAGGCGTGGGGTCTCAACTGAGCATGGCAATAAACTCCCGGAAGCAGCGGGACGTATCCACATCGCCTTGACCAGTGCCATTCTCTTCTGGCGCATTACCGCCTGAATCTATAGCGAATTTGCCGACCCGCCGGGAAATACGCTAGACGCGGTTTGAGTAGTAGCGGCCCCACCTCACCGCGGAGGATCATCCCGAAGCCGATGCCGATGCCGATGCCGAGGCGATCGTAACCTCTCCCGGCAACCATAAAATCCGCGGCACCTTTGGACACCACTGCGACGAGAGTCAAGACACCGATGATCAACAATACCTGTGGATCCAGCAGAATTTCCAATTGCACCTGGGCACCAATACCCACAAAGAAGATCGTGATCATGATGTCACTAATGGGTTTCACCAACTCTTCCAGCGTGTGTTTTTGCAGTGCGTCACCCACGTGAAAATCCACGTCGTCCAGCAGCAGGCCCGCGACAAAGGCGCCGATCAATGGCGCTACTTCACCGGTGACGACCACGCTGGCCAGAACCGCCAGCAGCAGGATGCCGAGCACGTCATCGATAACCGCCGCACCGAGGATGACTTCTGCCGAGCGAGTTTTCAGTAAGCCGTTTTCATCCAGTATCCTGGCGGTAATACCCACTGATGTGGCTGCCAGCATAGCGCCTACAAACCAACTTTGCAGACCAGTGGCAAAACCAAGGGCGGCGCAGGCCCCGATACCCAGCACAACGGGCAGTGCCACTCCGGCGACGGCAACTGACACGGCGTTACGACCCACCTTCAGCAGCTCACGCACATCCGATTTCAGCCCGACCAGGAACAATAACAGGACCAGGGCCAATTCCGACGAGTACTCCATGAATTCGCTGGAACGCAACAACGCACTCAGATTGAAGTCGATGCCCACCAGCGCCAGATTGCCCAGCAGTATCCCCGCATAGATTTTCCCCAGAATCTCCGCCATCCCCAGCCGTTCAAATATGAACCCGCAAATGTCGGCCAGGGTAATCATCAGGATCAGTAACAGGCTGGTG
>QNFR01000067.1 GCA_003646405.1 Gammaproteobacteria bacterium | reverse complement strand
TTTAGAATTGGCCATTCGTGAGGGGCTTCCGCTGGCTAGCCTGGACAAAAATTTGATTAAAGCTGCGAAGAAAGCTGGCGTTGCGTTGTATTTGACATAAGTCGGGTTATTCGCGTCCTGGCCCGGAGTGTAAAAATAACTGACAGAACAGGCCTACTTGAGTACGACGCCGTTGACGCGCAGGATGGCATAGGAATTCCAGGTCTTATCTTCAGAGACCCACTCCCAGATCATCTCGCGCAACTGGCCCAGTGGCACTCTCCCGCCGGAAAGTATGTGTACTTCTGATTCACGACACTAACTTGCACCTGTAATCAGCTTTGCGTAAGTTAGCAGGCTTCCTTACCGGGCGAGACAAACGCAATGACTATCAAACTGGGCGTGGTGATGGACCCCATCGCCGCTATCAACTACAAAAAAGACACGACAATGGCCATGCTTTGGGCAGCCGCGTCCCGCGGCTGGCAGCTCTATTATATGGAGCAGAAAGACCTGTATCTGGAGCAGGGTGTGGGCCGGGCGCGTATGTCCCGGCTCACGGTGTTCCATGATCCCGAGCGCTGGTTCGAGCTGGATGAGCCCGAAGACAGGGATTTGGCCGAGCTGGATGTCATTCTGATGCGCAAGGATCCTCCCTTCGATAATGAATATATCTACAGCACCTACATCCTGGAGGAAGCGGAGCGCAAAGGCACTTTGGTCGTCAACCGCTGCCAGAGCCTGCGCGACTGCAATGAAAAAGTATTCGCCACACACTTCCCGCAGTGCTGTCCGCCGGTGCTGGTCAGCGCCGATATGCAGCGTTTGAAGGATTTTCACCAGCATCACGGTGACGCCATATTCAAGCCCCTGGACGGCATGGGCGGAGACGCTATTTTTCGGGTGAAGCCCGATGATCCCAACGTCAGCGTCATTCTGGAGATGCTCACCCGGCACAACCACCAGACCATTATGGCCCAGCGTTTCATCCCCGAGATAAAAGAAGGCGATAAACGCATATTGATGATCAACGGCGAACCCGTGCCCTACTGCCTGGCCCGGGTGCCATTGGTAGGCGAGACCCGCGGCAACCTCGCCGCCGGCGGCACCGGGCGCCCACAGCCGCTGACCGACCAAGATCGCTGGATCGCCGCCCAGGTGGGGCCCGCTTTACGTGGAAAGGGCCTGCTGTTCGCCGGGATTGATGTCATCGGCGACTACCTGACCGAAATCAACGTCACCAGCCCCACCTGTATTCGGGAAATTGACGCCGGTTTCGGCCTGGACATTGGTAGTCAACTGATGGATTGTATTGTCGGGGAGTTGAGCAACGGGCGTTAATGTACCTCATGTACTACCTGGAAGCGGGAAATGACAAGCAATATCGCCTGCGCAACGCGGTTCTGCTGGCGATGGCGGTACATGCCGCCCTGATCCTCGGTATTTCCTTCGACGCCACCAACTCCGCGCATTACACCCCACAGCTAGAGGTCACCCTGGCTAGCCGGCCCGGCACTGCGGAGCCAGAAGATGCCAGTCATATGGCCCAGGCCAATCAGGAGGGCGGTGGTGACCAGGCAGAAATAGAAGAAGTTACCAGCCGCAACAACCATCCCCCTACGGAGGCCCGGGCCGCACAGCAGGCCTCTACCCGGGCAGTGCTGCAAAAAGACATAGTGACTACCACCGCCGCCGCCCGGCGGGCGGCAAGTATCGATCAGGCAGAACGCAGGCAACAGCAGACTCAGCTACCCGGGATCGACCCCGAGGTGGGCCGGCTGAGCCAACAGTTGGCCAGCCTGGAAGCGGAGCTCGATGAACAGACCCGCACCTATGCCAATACACCCAGAGTCCGGCGCCTCACTTCCGTGTCCGCCAAGGCGTCAGCGGATGCAGCATACCTGCTCGACTGGCGCCGCCGGCTGGAAGCGGTGGGCAACAAATACTACCCCGAGGCATCTGTGCGCTACGGCATCTACGGTGATGTCCGCCTACTGGTAATAATCCGCAACGACGGCAGCCTGGAAGACATTCGGGTTCTATCCTCTTCCGGCTACGCGGTGCTGGACGAAGCGTCAATCAAGATCGTGAGCATGGCTGCGCCCTTCTCTCCCTTTCCCCCCGAACTGAGGGCTACCACAGACAAATTGGAAATTATCCGCACGTGGCAATATCGGGAAAACAGGCTAAGCTCACAACAGCGTTAAGCAATACCCAATGTGGCACCGCAGCCGCTGATTCACACCCACCAGACAGAGATTCGACAACTATGCCGGAAAGATTTACCGCCAGTACAGCGAAAAGCAGTGATTGCCTGCGTGATCATTTCCTGTTGGCCATGCCCTGTCTGTCGGAGGGGATTTTTTCCCATAGCGTTACCTATATCTGTGAACACGGGGAGAGTGGCGCCATGGGTATTGTCATAAACCAACCCCTGGATCTTTCAGTGGATGAAATATTTGAACATCTGCAAATCAATCCCCGGCAGGATTTCTCCGATATGCCCGTAATGGCCGGCGGCCCGGTACAAATAGACCACGGATTCGTACTGCACCGTAAATGCGCTACGAGCTGGGAAGCCAGCCTCAAAGTGACCTCTGAAATCACCCTCACCACGTCCCGCGATATATTGCGGGCCATCGCCAACGACAACGGCCCGGATGACCACCTGATTGCGCTGGGCTACGCCGGCTGGTCTGCCGGCCAACTGGAACAGGAACTGGCTGAAAACAGTTGGCTCACCCTGCCGGCTAACGGCGACATCATTTTCTCCACCCCGGTGGAGCAGCGACTGGCCACCGCCGCCGCCTTGTTGGGTGTAGATATGAACCTGATTTCCGGCGAAGCGGGACACGCCTGATTGCCCTGTACAGTAAACATCAACCGGTGAAACAAAGTCCCCGCACAGTAATGGCTTTCGACTTCGGCCTGCGCCAGATCGGCGTAGCGGTGGGAAATTGCCTGTTGGGCACCAGCCAACCCCTGCCCATACTCAAGGCAAAGGAGGGCGTACCAGACTGGCGGGCGGTGGAGGAGCTGATTAGCGAATGGCGCCCGGACCTGCTGGTGGTGGGCGACCCCCTGAATATGGACGGCAGCGACAGCGAGCTGTGTAAACGGGCGCGCAAGTTCGGGCGCCGTTTACATGGCCGACTGGGCTTATCCGTGGCTATGACTGACGAGCGACTCAGCAGCTTCGAAGCGAAGCAGAACAGCCGCGAGAGAGGTCACCGCGGCAACTTCAAGGAACAGCCCGTGGACAGCTACGCCGCAGAGCTTATCCTGCAAACCTGGCTGGCCCAGAACTCCGACCGCTAGCGCCCCAGGAACCGGCCTTTATCTTCGGGCTCCTCGAAAGCCAGCCCCAGGCTGTCATCCGTGCCAAACTTGCCCCGCTCTTCCATTTTGATCTTCAGGCGCACATCGTTGGCGGAATCCGCGTAGCGGATAGCGTCTTCCTTGGAGATCACACCATCCTTGTATGCCACCACCAGGGACTGGTCCAGGGTCTGCATACCGAGCTCAGTGGACTTGGCCATGAGCTCCTTGATCAGGTGCACCTCACCCTTGCGAATGTATTCTGCGATCAAGGGTGAGTTAAGCAAAACCTCCACCACCGGCGCGCGCCCCTTGCCATCTTTGCGCGGTAGCAGCTGCTGCGCCACCATGGACTTCAGGTTCAGGGACAAATCCATCCACACCTGATTGTGCAGCTCCGCGGGGAAAAAGCTCTGGATCCGGTCCAGGGCCTGGTTGGCGTTGTTGGCGTGCAAGGTGCACAGGCACAGGTGGCCGGTCTCGGCGAAGGTCAGTGCCTGCTGCATGGTTTCAGAGGTACGCACCTCGCCGATCAGGATCACGTCCGGCGCCTGGCGCAGGGTATTTTTCAGGGCCACATCAAAAGACTCGGTATCCATACCCACTTCCCGCTGGGTGACAATACAGCCCGCGTGTTCATGGATGAATTCGATAGGGTCCTCGATACTGATAATGTGGCCATGGCTGTTCTCGTTGCGATAACCCACCATGGCCGCCAGCGAGGTGGATTTACCCGTACCGGTAGCCCCCACGAAGATCACCAGGCCACGCTTGGTCATGGCCAGCTCTTTGATAATAGGCGGCAGCCCCAACTCGTCGATGGTGGGGATTTCACTATTAATTCGACGAATCACCAACCCGCACCTGCCGCGTTGCACGAATGCGCTGGCCCGAAAGCGGCCCAGGCCTTCACTGGCCATCGCGTAGTTACACTCGTGGTTCTTCAGGAATTCTTCCTGTTGATCCGCCCGCATGGTGGACAGCACCAGTTCCCTGGCCTCTTCCTCAGAAAGGGAGTGCTCGCTAATCGGATGTATTTCTCCATCGACCTTGATGCTAAGCGGAGCGTTCACCGAAATGAATCCGTCAGAGGCTCCTTCCTTCACTACCCTTTCCAGCAAGTCCTCAATTTTCATACCGACTATCTCCCTGTGAGTTGCAACCAGACCTAGAAATTCTCTGGCATCCGGGCTTTCTCCCGCGCCACTTCCCGGGTGATGATGCGCTTGTCCACCATGTCCTCAAGGCACTGGTCCATGGTCTGCATGCCGTGCGCGCTACCGGTCTGGATGGCGGAGTACATCTGCGCCACCTTGTCTTCCCGGATCAGGTTACGGATAGCAGCGGTGCCACGCATGATTTCGTGGGCCGCCACCCGGCCGCCTGTGGCCCGCTTGAGCAGGGTCTGTGACACAACCGCTTGCAACGACTCAGACAGCATGGAGCGCACCATGGATTTTTCCGCTGCCGGGAATACGTCGATCACCCGGTCAATGGTCTTGGCCGCGGAGGTGGTATGCAAGGTTCCGAACACCAGGTGCCCGGTTTCCGCCGCGGTCAGGGCCAGACGGATAGTCTCCAGGTCGCGCATCTCACCTACCAGGATGATGTCCGGGTCTTCTCGCAGGGCCGAGCGCAAGGCCTCGGAAAAGCCCAGGGTATCGCGATGCACTTCCCGCTGATTGACCAAACACTTCTTGCTCTCATGCACAAATTCGATGGGGTCCTCAATGGTGAGCACGTGTTCATATTTATTGTCATTGACGTAATCCATCATCGCTGCGAGCGTGGTGGACTTGCCCGAGCCGGTGGGCCCGGTGACCAGCACCAGCCCACGGGGCATCATGGAGATGTCGCGAAAGATCTGCCCCATGCCCAGGTCATCCATAGTGAGCACCTTGGAGGGAATGGTACGAAACACCCCCGCGGCACCGCGGTTTTGATTGAAGGCATTGACCCGAAAACGAGCCACACCTGGCACTTCGAAGGAAAAGTCGGTTTCCAGGAACTCCTCGTAATCCTTGCGCTGTTTGTCGTTCATGATGTCGTAGATCAACTCATGCACCTCCTTGTGCTCCATCGGCGGCAAGTTGATGCGGCGAATATCGCCATCTACACGAATCATGGGCGGCAGGCCGGCAGACAGGTGCAAGTCGGATGCTCCCTGCTTGGCACTGAATGCCAGAAGTTCTGTTATATCCATATATACCCCTCCCCTATAGGCATCGACCGCCGCTTAACGTCCGACCGAAACACCCCGGCGGCAGCTAATGACTGCCGCGCTATTTTATTCTTGTGTCGCACCCCATACCACGAATCAGATACCATTCGCGCCATGGACAAACAACTTCTTAGTGACAATATATCAAAGCTACGCCAAAGAGTACGACTCAGCGCCGAAAAAAGCCAGCGCAGCGAATGTGACATTCTGGCGCTCGCCGTGAGTAAAACCCGCCCCGCCGCGGACATTCGCGCCGCGCACGACTGCGGCCTGCTCGAATTTGGCGAGAGTTACCTGCAAGAAGCCCTGCAGAAAATACCGGAGTTGGAGGATCTGGACCTGACCTGGCATTTCATCGGCCCCATCCAGTCCAACAAGACTCGAACCATCGCCGAGCACTTCGACTGGGTGCACAGTGTTGATCGCTACAAGATCGCCAGGCGGCTCAGCGAGCAGCGGCCGCCGAATATGGCGCCACTGCAGGTTTGCATACAGGTGAACATCTCAGGGGAAACCAGCAAATCAGGTGCGACACTGGAGGAATTGCCGCGACTGGTGCGCGATATAATCGCCCTGCCTCGCCTGTGTGTGCGCGGCCTTATGGCCATACCGGCAGCCACCAGCGACACACGGCTGCAACGGCAGTCGTTCGCCCGCCTACGCACCACCCTGGCACAGTTACAAACGATAGCGCCCACTATGGACACCCTGTCCATGGGCATGTCCGGCGACATCGAAGCCGCCATCGCCGAGGGCGCCACCATCGTGCGTGTTGGCACCGCTATTTTTGGCGCCAGGAACAGGTGATTTTGGCATTGGGCGCCGTGTATACTGGTACGCTTCAATTGAAAGGGCGACGGACGGGTTCTTGGACATACCACATATCGCATTTGTCGGCGCTGGCAACATGGCCAGCAGTATCATCGGTGGCTTAATCGAGAGCGGCCATCCCGCCCGGCGTATCAGCGCGGCCGATCCCTTCCCCGCCAGCCTGGAACGCTTGCAGGAGATAGCGCCGGTCACCGTTTGCAGCGACAACGCCCAGGCCGTCGACAGTGCCGATGTCATCATCCTGGCAGTAAAGCCCCAGGTCATGGCTGAGGCGACGGCGAGTATCGCTACGGCGGTGCAAAGCAACGGCGCAGTTGTTATATCCATCGCCGCCGGCGTGACTATAACCAGTATGCTGGCCAGGTTGGGCCCCCGGGCCGCCGTTGTACGCTGCATGCCCAACACCCCGGCCCTACTGGGCTGTGGCGCGAGTGGTCTGTTTGCCAACGGCAACTGCTCGCAACAGCAACGTGAATACGCCCAGTCAATTCTTGGCGCCGTGGGCATCACCTGCTGGGTTGATACGGAGCAGGCGCTCGATGCCATCACCGCCCTGTCCGGCAGTGGCCCCGCCTATTTTTTCCTGTTCATGGAGTCGATGATTGACGCGGGCTGCGAGTTGGGGCTGGACCGGGATACGGCGACCACACTGGCCATGCAGACCAGCCTGGGCGCTTCACGCATGGCCATTGAAAGCGATGTAGACCTGGCAGAACTGCGCCGCCGGGTCACCAGCCCGGCGGGCACCACGGAACGGGCGATACAGACTTTTGAAGCAGACGGCCTGCGCGAGGTGGTCACAAACGCCATGCGCGCGGCTGCCGAGCGGGCCGCCGAAATGGCCCGGGAAATGGGCTGATCAATAAATCACAGGAGAATAACGACGTATGACCGCCCTGAATGAAATCTTTGGCTACCTGATACAGACCCTGCTCAGCCTGTATCTACTGGCCATGCTGCTGCGCTTTTTACTGCAGCTGGCGCGCGCCGACTTTTACAACCCCATCTGCCGGTTCCTGGTAAAAGTAACCAACCCGCTGGTAATACCGCTGCGACGAGTACTGCCGGGCTTTGGCGGCCTCGATATGGCATCCCTGCTGCTGGCACTGTTACTGCAATTGGCCGGTATCGTGGCGCTATTGCTGATCAACAACCTGGGGCTGCCTAATATCCTGTTACTGCTGGCGTGGTCCGTCCTGGGCGTCATTGGCCTGCTGGTAAACATTTATTTCTTCGCCTTGCTGGCCATGATAATCCTGAGCTGGATTGCTCCACGTAGCAGCAATCCGGCGGTCTATCTGCTATTTCAGATCACTGAGCCGGTAATGGCGCCATTTCGCAAGGCCCTGCCACCCATGGGAGGCATGGACTTCTCCCCCATACTGGTATTTATCCTGATCAATGTTATCCAGATTGCGCTGCGTCATATGGCCGCCGGCATCGGCCTGCACCCGGCACTGGTAATCGGCCTTTGAAGCGCGAGCTGTGAACTCTCACGCGCCCAGCCGCTCGGTAGGCATGGTCACACCACAGGTAGCACACTTCGATGCCCCCCTGCCCCTGACCTGCGGCCGTGACTTACCCGCCTATGACCTGGTCTATGAGACCTATGGCGAGCTCAATGACAAGCGCTCCAACGCGATGCTGGTGTGCCACGCCCTCAGCGGACACGCCCATGCGGCGGGCTATCACAGCGCGGATGACAAAAAACCCGGCTGGTGGGACGAGTGTATCGGTCCGGGCAAACCTTTCGACACCAGCAAATTCTTTGTCGTGAGCCTCAATAATCTGGGCGGCTGCCACGGCTCTACCGGCCCCAGTTCCATCAATCCAGAGACGGACAAACCCTGGGGGCCGGACTTTCCCCCCCTGCGGGCCAGAGACTGGGTCAACAGCCAGGTCAGGTTGGCGGATTATCTGGGCATAGACTGCTGGGCGGCGGTAGTCGGCGGCAGCCTGGGTGGTATGCAGGCCATGCGCTGGGCGCTGGAATACCCACAGCGCATCCGGCACTGCATCGTTATCGCCGCGGCCCTGAAACTGAGTGCCCAGAACCTCGCCTTTAACGAGGTTGCCCGTCAGGCGATTCTGTCAGATCCGGATTTCGCCGAGGGTCGATATCAGGAGCGTGACATCATCCCCGCACAGGGCCTGGCACTGGCACGCATGGTCGGGCATATCACCTATTTGTCGGATGATGCCATGGCCAGCAAATTTGGTCGCGACCTGCGCTCTGGGAGCCTGGAGCAAGGGGGCGAGGGCGGCGCGGAATTCCAGGTACAGAGTTACCTGCGCTATCAGGGCAGCCAGTTCTCGGGCAACTTCGACGCCAACACCTATATGCTGATGACCCGCGCCCTGGACTATTTCGACCTGGCCAGAGAGTACGATAACGACCCGGTAGCGGCCTTTGGCCACGCGCAGTGCAGCTTTTTAGTCGTCTCCTTTTCCACGGACTGGCGCTTCTCACCCCAGCGCTCCCGGGAGATAGTCGACGCACTGATTGCAGCCGACCGGCCGGTAACCTACGCTGAAATCGAAGCGGATGAGGGCCACGATGCCTTCCTGTTGCCAATACCGCGCTACGTGAGCGTGCTCAACGCCTATATGCAACGCGTGGGAGCCCACTGCTGATGCGTCAGGATCTCAGGCATATCCAGCGCTGGATTGCTCCCGGCTCCCGGGTGCTGGACCTGGGCTGCGGCAACGGCGAATTCCTGGAGTTTCTGCGGGATCAGCGCCAGGTCCGGGGCACAGGCCTGGAGATAGACGCAGGCAATATCACTGAGGCCATCTCCCGCGGACTCAATATCGTGGAACAGAATATGGATGCGGGCCTGGGCAATTTTCCCGACCAGAGCTTTGACACGGTAGTGATGGCGCACGCCCTGCAGGCGGTGCACTATCCGGATCGTGTGCTGGACGAGATGCTGCGTATCGGCCGCGAGTGCATCGTCACCTTCCCCAATTTCGGGCACTGGCGATGCCGCATCTCCCTGGGAGTGCGCGGCCGCATGCCGGTATCCCGCTTCATGCCACACAGCTGGTACAACACCCCCAATATCCATTTCTGCACGGTGAATGATTTTGAAACACTATGCCGGGACAAGAGTATTCGCATCCTGGGCAGGGACGTGGTGGGTAACACCGAGCGTCAACCCTTACTGGCCGGTACCTGGCCCAACCTGTTCGCCACCACGGCGATCTACCACATCACCCGCTGATATGATTACAACTATAAAATTGCCCTGGCTACTGGCCGCACTGCTGCTTATTTCCGGCCACGCGGCGGCACAGCAATCGGAAATGTTTGGGCCTTTTGAGCTGCACTACAGTGTGGTCAATACCACTTTTCTCGATCCCAAAATAGCGGCGAATTACGGTATTACCCGCGGGGAAAAGCGCGCTATTCTCAATCTCGCTGTACGCGAACACCTGACCGGCGGCGGCAGTGAGCCCAGAACCATGCAGTTAAAAGGTCGGACCTGGGACCTGATACAAAACCAGTTTCTCGAGTTCAAGGAAATTCGCGAGGGCCAGGCTATTTATTACATCGCTGAATTCAAGTTTATCAATGAAGAGTGGCGCTTCTTTGAAATGGATTTCCGCCCGGAGGGGGCAGAACAGACCTACACCTTCAAATTCAAGCACCAGCTCTATATCAACTAATGCCTGAGACCAGGGATAAGCAAGTAGTGGTGCTTGCCAGCGGTAATGCGGGCAAGCTGCGCGAGTTGGCGCAAGTGCTCGCCCCCCTGGCGGTCATACTCAAACCCCAGGCGGAATTCGCAGTTCCCGAAGTGGAGGAAACCGGCCTCAGCTTCGTCGAAAACGCCATCATCAAGGCCAGGGCCGCGGCGCAGCATAGCGGCCTGCCCGCCATTGCCGATGATTCAGGCCTGGAGGTAGACTACCTCAACGGCGCCCCCGGCATTCACTCCGCCCGCTACAGTGGGGGTGGCGACGCTGCCAATAACGCCAAACTTCTACAGGCGTTGGCAGACATCCCCGAGGAACAACGCAGCGCCCGCTTCCAGTGCGTACTGGTCTACATGCGCCACGCCCTGGACCCCACACCCCTGGTCTGCCAGGCCAGTTGGGAGGGCCGTATCCTGCTGGCACCCCAGGGTGACAATGGCTTCGGTTATGATCCCTTGTTCTACGTTCCCGAATACCAGTGCAGCTCCGCCGAACTGCCCACCGGGGTAAAAAACCGGATCAGTCACCGGGCAGTGGCCAGCACGCTGCTGTTCGAGGCCTTGCGTCGGCACTGATGCAACTGCCTCCGCTCGGCCTGTACATCCACCTGCCCTGGTGCGAGCGCAAGTGCCCCTACTGCGATTTCAACTCCCATGAAGCGATAGACATACCCGAGATGCGGTATGTGGACACACTGCTGCGGGATTTACGCGGTGACCTTTCGTTGCTGCAGGGAAGGACGATTGAAACGCTGTTCATCGGCGGCGGCACGCCCAGCCTGTTCTCCACCAACGCCATTCGACGCCTGCTACAGGGAATCGCCGCGCTAGTGCCGCTGTCTCCCACACTGGAGGCCACCATGGAAGCCAACCCAGGCAGCGCCGAGGCCGACAAGTTCGCCGGTTTCCGCGATGCCGGCATCAACCGCCTGTCGCTGGGCATACAGAGCTTCGATGACGCGCACCTGCAGTCCCTTGGCCGCATACACAACAGCGACCAGGCTCGCGCCGCCATCGAATTCGCCCGCGCCGCCAACTTTGACAGTTTCAATATCGACCTGATGCACGGATTACCCGGCCAGACACCGGCCAGCGCGGAGGCGGACCTGCGCGCCGCCCTGGCCTACAAGCCACCACACCTGTCCTGGTACCAACTGACCATCGAGCCCAACACGGTATTTCACAAGCGGCCGCCGCAGTTGCCGGTGGAGGACGAACTGGCGGATATCCAGCAATACGGGGAGACATTATTAGCCGATGCCGGCTGCGATCAATACGAGGTATCCGCCTACTGCCAACCGGGCTACCACTGCCGCCACAACCTGAATTACTGGTCATTCGGCGACTACCTGGGCATAGGAGCCGGTGCTCACGGCAAAATCAGTTTCCCGGACGGTCGCATCCAGCGCTACGCGAAAAAACGCCAACCAGGGGACTACCTCGCATCGGGGCCGGGTGAGTTCACGGCCAGTAGCCGTGAGTTGGACCGCGATGAGATCGCCGGAGAGTTCATGTTAAATGCGCTGCGCCTGAACCAGGGCTTTACCCTGGACCTGTTCAGCGCCCACACGGGCCTGGACGCTGTGGCGCTGGAGCCGCAGCTGGAATCGCTTTACCGACGCGAATTACTGGTAAGGTCTGGCGATTGCGTTAAAGCCACCGATCTCGGCCGTCGGTTTCTGGATAGTGTTGTTGCGGAGTTTTTCCCATAAAAAAGGGGCGGACACTAGCGGTGCCCGCCCCTTTAAGCTCGTGCTTTTGAGTGCTACTTAGAAGCGGTAGCGACCGCCAATAGTAAAGGCATTATTATCCACGTCAGAATTGTCGAAGTCCGTGTAATCATAGGCCGCGGAAACAGCGATAGACCTGGTGATAAACCACTCGGAGAAGATACTGTATCTATAGGCTTCATCGTGGCCGCCATCGACAGTGCCGAAACGGGCGCCAAAGCCCAGGTCATCATTGACGTACCAGGTGCCGGCCAGGTTGTAGACGTCGATATCGTCGCCGTTGTCGACATTCACATAGCCGACGTTGCCTTCCAGCTTGATGCCGCCGGATGACAGGTCCCAGAAGTGCTCCAGGCCGGCGTTCCAGCCGTCGGTATCGCCGCCATTATCGAGGTCGGCATCGGCGTAGGTGATGATCAGGCTGGTGTTGTCGGTAATATATTTACCAATGCCGATGGTATAGGTATCGATTTCCAGGTGTGCGGGCTTCGTCCGGCGCCAATCAGCCTGGATAATCCAGCTACCCGTCTGTTTGGTGACATAGCGTCCGCCAATGCCATAGGTTTCGGAATCATCGTCGTCGATATCAATGCCGCCAAGGTCTTTTTCAAGCTTGTCTACATCATCGAGTTCGGAATAACCGCCAAACAGCGTGACGCTGGAAGCGTGGTCCAGGAAGGCGGCCTCAGACCGAGGACGGTTGCTGGTATCAACATCATTCAGGAAAAAGGTACCGTAAAGATCAACTCCCCATTTATCGACATCAAACGGGCCGACATCAAGTTCTGAATAGTTAGCTGCACCACCGATTTCCCAACGATACGTATCGGTAACGAGGGTATCACCGGTTACGATGGTCTCTTGTGGCATTTGTTGCGCCTGCGCGGCGGTCGCTACTGCCAGGCTCATGCCGGCTATGATTGCGATTTTTTTAAACATAATATGCTCCATGCTGTGCTTGAAAAGTTACAAATTCCCCCTGCTATGGACAAGGGGACCGGGTGCATGTTACGTAGTTAGCGGGGTTTGCTACAGGAACAATGTCACTCTGGGCAATGCCAATTATTTACTTGTCATCCCCCCTGTGCCCACTCCCAAAAAGCCCCTGAAGTTCACTTTCAGATCCGAATAAAGATCAGATCCCAAACCCCATGACCAAGACGCTCTCCACGAAGCTCGAACTTGGTGAGAGGGCGATGTTCCGGACGAGGCGCAAACTGGCCCGGGCCACAGGTATTGGACAATCCCTCGCCGGCACTGAGCACCTCCATCATCTGCCGGGCATAGTTTTCCCAATCGGTTGCCAGGTGCAGGGTCCCGCCCGGCTTCAGTTTGGACAACAGCTGCGCCACGAAGGGGGGTTGAATCAGGCGGCGTTTATTATGGCGTTTTTTGTGCCAGGGGTCCGGGAAGAAAATCTGCAGGGTGTCCACAGAGGCATCGGGAATACAGTCCCGCAGGATCTCTACCGCGTCGTGACAGTACACCCGGATATTGTCCACATCGCGCTCGACCATGCTGTGCAGCAACCTGCCGACACCGGGCTTGTGTACTTCGATACCAATGAAATTGGTCGCCGGGGCAGCCTCCGCCATGTCGACCAGGGACTGGCCCATGCCGAAGCCGATTTCCAGCACTGCGGGGCCGGCGCGACCAAACGTCGCCGCGAACGGCAACGCGCCACCTGTGTGCTCCAGACCCCAGCGCTGCCAGTTCTCATCAAAAGCGCGCTGCTGGCCAGGC
>QNFR01000066.1 GCA_003646405.1 Gammaproteobacteria bacterium | reverse complement strand
GGAAACATCAGTGAGATGAACCGCCCCAGCCGGAACCCGTTCTGGAATTTAAAGGCATTTATCGGCGCATCAGTGAGCGGCAGACATGGTTTCCATGTCAATGACGAGCACTACCAGCGCAATACACCCATGGAAATAGATGCATCTTCCTTTGTGGGGTTTTTTATTCGCCTCTCATTGATTCGCAAGGGGCAAATAGGTCTGCCTCGCAGCGAGTTGTTCATCTATGCCGACGATATTATTTATGTACTGGAAACACGTAAGACCGGGTTCAGGCACTGGTTTGTGCCGACGATCACCTTCAGTCATGATTGCCAGACACTGGTAAATCAGCAGGATGTTTACCACCCGTTGTGGAAGGTCTATTACCTGTTCAGAAATCGTCTGGAAATGTATAGGATCGCGTCCGGTTTATTTTACCCCCTGATTTTAGCGATAAAAATCCCCGTGTTTCTTTTTAAGGTAAGATTTTATGCGAAGCGGGAAAGGCGAAAGTTTTTGTCCATCACCATGACTGCAGTTTGGGATGGCGTGTGGCGTGATTATTCGAAAACGCACAAACAGGTTGTTGAACTCAGTGAGTTGAAGCCTTAGCTCCGTACTGCTCTATCCTCGGCTACCACAACAGCTATGAGGACCTGCTTTTATGTTGAAGATCCAGCAGCGTAGAGCGGGCGTAAATCATGTAGAACACCAATGGAGGAATCACATAGATCAGGGCTCGATTCACCTGTGTGTAGTCCACCGCGAAGATGTAACGGTTGGTGAAATAGTAAACGAAAAAGATGAATAACAGGGCAAGCAGTACCGACCTCAATGCCAACGAGGGCGTTCTGAAAACAGTTCCATTGGCCACTCTGAGCAAGCCAAGAAAAATAAACAGGTACCACAGTAAGTTCCAGTTGATCATCAGCAGGGTGGTATCGATTATTGCGTGATGGACCGGGTGGTATGACAGCTCATAATACCCTATGTAGGGAACAGTGATTCCGTCTGTGGATAAAGCGATCCGGCCCAGATTGGGTATTGAGAAATCAACACCAAACACCGCTATATAAACAATGCAGAGCACGAGCGCCGTGAGCAAGGTGATGCCCGATGTTTTGCCAAACTTTATGATAGATGACAGAAACACTGCGACGATAATCCCCCCCATGATTAGCCCGGGGATTTTGAGTTGTGTACACAACAGGGCCAGCAATAGAGATAACACAGCATAGGGCCATTGGCGATGTTCCCCCCATTCATGCAGTGCAAAAACCGCACAGCCAAATGTGGCTGCCACCCAGGTATCGGCATAGCCTGCTAGCACGGTTTGAACATTGATATAGGGCAGGTTCAACAATGCATAGCAGCCAAGTGTGGCCAGCGGCATCGATGCCCCGGCGAGCCTTAGATGGCCGTACAGGGCGAGCCCGAGAGCCAGGATAACCAACAGCCAGGGGAGGTAGATCAGGGTATGGTCACTCGTTCCGGTCGCAAGCATGCTCCACAGTTGAATCAGGGGGACAGTGGCCGGATACTTCCATGAATCGCGAGCTCCCATGGTATAAGCGGTGGTGTCCTCTGCTTGCTGTAGCCACTCCCCGGGACTCACGAAAGGAGTGAATTCACCACTGTGGAACCAAACGATAGCTTTGGGGGACCAGTTCATCCAGGCATCCCACGAAAATAACGGCCTCAGGGTGATTTCCTGCACTAGAGTCGTATAGCGACAGGAAATTAATAGTATGAAAAAAGTAGTGACAACAATCTGCCATTTTTCCAGAGGCGGCGTCTTTGCAACCACAATTTTGGTAGTCGATTGGCCGCGAATTGCAAAAAATCCGATAACGCACATACCCAGTAACGTAAGTGCCGTGGCCCAGAACCATAGCGGTAAGCCAATAAACTCCCAGACACCAAGTGTCAGGGCGGTGAGGGATATGCCCAGCAGGTAACCCTGCCCGATAATGACGAACAGATTGTGACGCCCGGATTTACTTAATAGCCAGTAACACCAGATACTGCCAAGAATCCAGGGTAGAAACAGTGAAGTGAGCAGTCCGAGCGCCGAAAACGATCCATTCATTCGGCTTTGCCTCTTCCTACCTGATAAAGCCTGCCGACAGGATGCTCGTCGACGATTTCAACCTCTAAGCGACCACGCTCGCCCCAGGTCATAAGATTTTCTGATGATTGGAAGGTCAAACTATTTATGCTTCCGAGAACCAGGATGTAGTCGCCATCGCGGATATGTTTGCGTGGCGGCAGACTGCCATAATTGTAGATGTTATATGGCAGTAGATGAAACTGTGTTCTCAGCCTGCGGTAATTATGTCTCTCTCCCTTGTCGTCGTGCAGAAGAAAAATTCTGGCCTCCGGGCCCGGCAGCACCTCGGATTTGAGATGTTGCGCATACTGATACAGATCAGCGTCCAGGTCGGCGAGATGCCTTTCGTGTTGGGGCTTTCCCTGAAACAGAAACTTTGTCTCGGTGAGCTGTGTGGAGAGTCTGTGTTGCCATAACAAATCCAGCACGATCCAGGGTATAAATATCACAGCCAGATAACCAATGGGATTGTGGGCTTTCTTAAACAGGGAAACCATGCCCAGCGCGAGGAGTGCCAGGCCCGCCCAGGCGGCTATCGCTACGGAAGGGGATAAAATCGCGTTTCCGGGAACCCCCCGCAGATGATTAATCGAGGCCTGGTCCCAGGCTTCAAACATTGTCCAGTCGGACCAGATAGCCGCCAATAGCGTGGCGGGCGAGTAGGGCAGGATTCTCAGGCTGGAGATGACCAGGGCCTCATCGCGCAGGTCCCCGTAAACATCAAACCCTATCTCGGTAATGGTTCCTATCCAATTCTCGTCATTGCCCAAACATGTTGTAGTGACTTCGTTGCCACTCTGATGGAGTCGTGCGCGTGAAATCTCCTCGGAATTTTCGGCAGTTTTCCAGATCAGATAAACTATTGCGCCCGGGTGAAGGTTGTTTATGGTGTATTCCACAAAGGGATAGTCACTTGCCTGCAGACTGGTATTACGTGTGACAATGGCGCGGCTGTCCTGTGAAAGCCCGGCCAAATGGAGGGTTTTATCACGGCCTGTTCCTCCGGTACCCAGCCGTATGGTCAGGTCGTCGCCGGGTATTGTCCTGGGCTGGATATTATCGCTGCCGGCCGCTGCGCGATAAGCTGCCAACTCGGGGGAGAAGGTGAGATAAGCGGCTGTCAGGAAGATGGCGCTGGCGGCTAATGCAAGGAGCGCCCTGGCAAGCGCCCATACGAATTCTACATTGCCGATTGGTGCCGATTGCGTGCCGGGCACTGCACCCATCAGGGAGTCAGTTGTCCTGCACTGAGCATGTCGTTGGTGATGTTCAATGCCGCCTCACGAATGGTGGGCCACCCCTCCAGCGCTACTGCAAATTCACCCATAACCGTTTTGACCCTCATCAGCAGTTCTTCTTCAGTCAACTGCGCGGGTACGCCGGGTATGTCCAGTACATCGGCGGGCGTCTGCAGGGCGCCGGACACCTCATCCACAGCGTGTTGCAGGTACCCCTCCCAGTCCCGTGAGCCCAGTGCCGGGGCTCGCTGTAGCTGTTGGCTCAATTGTTGCAATTGGTCGGCACGCTGTAGGGCCAATTCAGCGCGGAAGGTGGCCAGCAGGCTGGCGGGGTCGCGTTCGCTGAGATCCCGAAGTCCTGCGGCCAGTTTTTGCAAGCGGGTTGCAGGGGAGGCGCCCGGCTCGAAATCGGCGCGGTCGGCCAGGTAGCGGGCGCACAGCGCCAGCCCGGCTTGCGCTGCGACCGGCTCACGGGTGGTGCTGTCACCGCCGCGCTGTTCCAGCGGCAGATGCGGTATGCACCAGTTGTAATCCAGTACGGCGGCATCGGGATGTATGCACACAATCAGGCTGGCGAACAGGTAATCCTCGCCGCGAAATGCCGGGAAGTAGGGTGGTAGCAACTGGGAATTATCCAGCCCCGTCGCCTGGGACATCACTGCCATCTTGCTGATATTGGCGCGGTTGCGACCAAGCCAGTAGTAACGGTTTTCCATCGCCCCGGACAGCCCACCCGGCGCCGCCAGCACCCGCTCGATGGACTCCGGTCCCAGATGGGAAAACCAGTTGCTACCGGCGGTGCCCGGGTCACCCCAGGAACCACACTGAGTCACTAAAATGGGGGAATTTGCCTGCAGGGTATTCAGCATTGTGGCATTGGCGTTGTGCAATGTGGCCTGGTCTATACCGCCTTCATCCAGCTGTGCAATGGCCTGTGACAGGTTCATACCAAGGCACCAGGCGTGACCACGCAGTGGGTCCGTGTCACTGAATCGGGCATTCTGAAACAACTCCTGCTCGGAGGTGTAACAGGCCAGTTCCCGGTTTGAGCCTCCGCCGAAGGTGATGCCCTTGTCCTGGTTGGGTGGCAGCACGCTGGCGCACAGTACATCGTCATCCAGCACGATGCAGCGGTAGCCCACCGACAACAGCAGGCACAGAGTGCGCGCCAGGCCATAGCTCTGGTGTTGCGCCCAGCGCTCGCGGTCGATGAGGAAACGGATGGCCTCTGCATGTTCAGGCCTGGCGGCGATCAGTTGCAGCAGTAGACTGTGTTGTTCCGCCGCGCCGACATAGCGCATGTTTTTGGCGCTGCGCAGATTGAATTTCGTCACCAACTCGCGGTTTTGCTCACCATTGACGGGATTGCGGGAATCATCCACCAGTAAAATTTCGTCGTGGCGACTCAGGTTGCCCGCTTGCAGCATGGAGTCGAGCAAGCGTTCAACGGCGGTGGGGCGGTCGCAGGTAATAATGCAGATACGGGTCGGGGCCAGCTCTGCTGCGGGGAGGGGATCAGGACTGAGCCGCTCGCAGATACTTTGCGCATCGAGCATGAGGCCGGCGTCCTTGACCATGGTTAGCACTGTGGTCACATTCTCCAATTGACCCTGCAGTTGGGGAATGGTGTTGATCAGTGTCTGGGCGTGCTCTTGCAGGGTTTTAAAGGCGTCGCAATAAGTGAGCGCCGTGGCCACTTCCGGACTTATAGTCATCTGCTTGCCGTTGTCCCGGTTCAGCAGCAGCACACCGCCGTTGCCCAAATCCACCTGCTCGCAGTTGGTGAAGGCGATCAGCGCATTGTCAGCCGGGGTTGCCTCCGGGGCAGGTGTCGCGGCCGGGCCGGTCTGGAAGGAGTAGGAAATATTGACGTCTTCCGCCATGGGTGCTCTTCGAGTGGTTGCATGAGAGAGTTATTTTATGGCGAGGGGGTGGGGGTGTAAACTGCTCATATGGACGGATATGGCGTGGCCTTGGGGTAATTCGCAGTCTCCCGGGTGTTTAAACGCTCACGCCACTGGTCATTTCTATTGCAGTTTCAATGGCCCGATAGAGACTATTCGGGTTAGCGCTACCAGCGCCCGCCAGGTCCAGCGCGGTGCCGTGGTCCACCGAGGTGCGGATGATAGGCAGGCCCAGGGTGATATTGATGGCCTGGCCGAAGCCGGCGTATTTCAGGACGGGCAGCCCCTGGTCGTGGTACATGGCGAATACAGCGTCGCAGTCATCGAGGATCTTGGGGTTGAAGGCGGTGTCGGCGGGCAGCGGCCCCAGTAAATCCATGCCTGCAGACCGCAGCTGCGCCAGAGTGGGGATAATGGTGTCGATTTCTTCCCGACCCATATGGCCAGCCTCTCCGGCGTGGGGGTTGAGGCCCAGTACGGCGATTCTGGGGGCGGCGATGCCGAATTTGCCGTGCAGGTCTTTGTGCAGGATATGCAGGGTTTGTTGCAGTAATTCCGGTGTGATCGCGGCTGGCACGTCCTTCAGTGGCAAATGGGTGGTGGCCAGGGCTACCCGCAGGTTCTGCGTGGCCAGCATCATTACCACTTTGGGCGTACCGGTGGCCTCCGCCAGAAACTCGGTGTGTCCGCTAAAGGGAATGCCCGCATCGTTGATCACGGATTTCTGTACCGGGGCGGTCACCATGGCGTGACAGGTGCCGGCCAGGCAGCTGTCCACCGCCCTTTGCAGTGTCGCCAACACATAGGGCGCATTCGCCGGGTCCGGCTTGCCGGGAACGGCGGGGGTGGCGAGTTTTACTGGCGCTATTTTCAGGATGCCGGGTTGGTGTGTTGTGGGGGGGCTTGTCGGGTCCATCGTCTGGAGTTTGATGGACAGGCCCAGTAGCCTGGCGCGCTGCTGTAGCAGTTCGGGTTCGGCGATTGCGACCAGCTCTGCATCCCATTGTTGTTGGGCCGCCATCAGGACTATGTCCGGGCCTATGCTGGCGGGCTCTCCCGGGGTGATGGCTATTCTTGGGGTGGGCATTGGGGGGTGGGTAGCGCTCTTCTATGATTGAGTAGGGGTTGCAGGGGAAAGGGTGCGCGTTGCGCACCCTACGGGGTTGGCTCTCCGTTTACTTGATATCGACGAAGGCTTCATCGCGAATCTGCTGCAGCCAAGCATCCAGTTCTTCCTGGTACTTGCGATTGTGCAGGTAGTCCATGGCCTTGGCACGGGAGGCCTCATTGGTCATGTCGCTCTTCCTGCGCCCCTGCACCTGCAGGATATGCCAACCGTACTGGGTGCGTATCGGCTCAGAAATCTGGTCGATTGCTGTGTTGTTCATGACTTTTTCGAATTCCGGCACCATCTGGCCGGGGCTGGTCCAGCCCAACTCGCCACCTTCCTGTGCAGAGCCGATGTCCTCCGAGTATTCCCGGGCCAGTTCAGCAAAATCCTCGCCGGATTCCGCGCGGACTCGCAGCTCTACCACCAGTGCCCCGGCCTGCTCGTCAGTCATGATCTCCGAGGGTTTTATCAGGATGTGGCGCACTTCGGTCTGGGCCACCATATCTTCAGCCCCGCGTTTTTCTGCCATGTAAATCAGATGAAAGCCGTTATCTGAGTGAATGGGGTCGGCAGTTTCTCCTACTGCCAGGCCTGGCGCCACGTCACTGAACAACGAGGGCAGGTCGTCCAGCTTGCGCCAGCCCAGATCGCCACCAGTGAAGGTGTACTGCCCGGCGCTGGAACTGATGGCCTGATTGTAGGGCTCGCCGGCGTGAATGCGTTTTACCATGTTGTTCACGTAGGTCTGTGCGGAGGCGATTTCCGCGTCACTGGCGTCCGGCGAGACAGCCAGCAGAGCGTGTATGATGTGGTATTCCGGTTGCGTCAGTTTCTGGCCTTCTTCATTGGCGAGGAAGTTGTCCACTTCCTGCTCACTGATCTGGACGCGCCGGTTGACGTTGCCCCCCTGCACCCCCTGAATAATCATTTCCCGGCGCACTTGCTCACGCATTCCGGCGTAGGATTGGCCTTGTTGCTCCAGTGCCATGCGGAACTGGTCCATGGTCATGCGGTTCTGGCTGGCGATGCGCTCTATGGCGGCATTGAGTTGGGCGTCTGAAATACGCACGCCCACCCGCCGGCCTAGCTGTAGCTGTATGCTTTCCAGAATCAACCGATCCAGGGTTTCCCGGATCAGGGTGTCTTCCGGGGGTAGTTTGACACCCCTGGCCTGGAGGTTTTCTGTCATGCCGGCGACTCGATCGCGCAGCTCGCTGGCCATGATGATGTCGTCATCGACAATGGCTGCCACCTGGTCTATCACTTCAGTCGCGGCGCGCAGCACCGGTGTGATGACAGTGGCAGTCGCCAGGCTCGCCACTAACAGCAATGTCCTAATATTCACGTTCTTTATAACCTCGGATCATATCCTCCATTATGTTGGTAATGCGGTTGCCGAAGCCTCCCATACCCTTGAGGACAATTTGTATTTGTGTGGAGTGTTCCCGTTCCAGGTCCGGATTGTTAAAGTCAGGGACCGAGCCCGATACGTTGTCGTAATAGCGCATATGTAACAATCGCACGGTCCAACAGCAGGTATCGTATTCTATCCCCGCCATATCTTCCACGCTGGTATTGGCTTCCGTGCTGTAGTTCATGGAGGCAAAAATACGCCAGTTGTTGTTCAGAGGGAAGTAACCGGAAATATTGGCTTCCTCGGTTACCAGTTGTGTGTTGATCGTGGTCAGGGGGCGGCGGTAGGAGTAGCCGATATTGAATATGGTGCCCCTGTCTGTCGTGTACGCGGTCTGGATGTGGCCGGAGTTCATGTTGCTGCTGTAGGGGTCCCACACCAGGTTGGAACGCATGTTCAGGTGCTTATTGGGGGTGAAGGTAACTTCGGTTGCTATTTCGGAGCCCGATTCATCCAGGGGTGGTTCAAAAGGTAGCAGTCGCACTTTGCGGTCCCGGAAGTAAAAAATCTGGCCGACACTGGCGCTGAATAATTTGCGCCCATTCTCTGCGTCGATAAAACGGCTGGTCAGGCCCACCGAGACCTGGTTGGCATCGTCCAGCCGGTCACGGCCGGAGAAGCGGGTTTCGCGAAACAGCTGACTGTAGTTGAAGGTCAGCTCGGCACTGTCGAAGTCCGGTTGGTCGGTCTGCTTATCGTATTCGCTGTACAGATAGTACAGGTGTGGCTCCAGGGTCTGTATCAGGTTATTACCGGCGAAGCTGAGGGATTGTTCAAACACCAGGCCGCCGTCCACGCTGAGCAGGGCGGAACCGGCGGCGGGGCTGCTGTCGGTAAAGAACCGGCTGCTGTTCAGGTCATATTCCAGCTGGCGGTATTTTACCGTGGGGGTGAGGAAGCCATAGGGCCACAGCATGGGATAGGTGAGGCCGGCCTCAGCGTAAACGCGCTGGCCGGTGACCCGGTCTTCATCGCTGTCGAAATTTGAATACTGGCCCGCGAATACGGGCTCCAGTTCAAAGGGGGTGCCGCGGCTCCGGTACCGCCCGGTGAACTGTGGCAGTTTCTTGTAATCGTCGTTGATGTCGTCGGCCAGGGATTGGAATTGTTGCGCATTGACGTTCAACAGCCAGCTGTCCCCCAGGTAATCCATGGAAGCCAGCTGCAGCAGGCTGGTGCGACGCTGCGCATCGAGGCTGGAGGTTTCCAGGTCCTTCATGTAGTCAACGTCGCTGGCTTTACTGTAGTCCACCCGGGAGCGCCAGCGCTGCTGGAACAGGGCGTTTTGCTTTACTATGCCCAGCCAACGGTCGTCGCTACGCTGTGCGGGAGTTTCATCTTTATATTTGTCGTCTTTCGACATGTAAGCACCGCCCACGGTCCAGTGGCCGACGAGCGGATTCAGGTAGCGCAATTTCAGCTCGTGGTTAAGGCCGCGCTCCTCGATATAACGTGGGGCGTATATCGCGTCGTAATTGGGTGCCAGATTGAAATATATGGGCGCGGCGATGTCCAGGCCGCCGGTACTGTCGTTGCCAAAATCCGGCCACAAAAAGCCGGTGCGGCGCCGGTCATCCAGGGGAAATCGTAGCCAGGGCGTGTAGAAGACGGGCACATTGCCGACATGGATACGTGCCCCACGGGCAGTGCCTATCCCCTCTTCCAGATCCAGTTCCATTGTTTCGGCCCGTATGGACCAGTCATTCTCTCCGGGGGCGCAATAGGTGAAGCTGCCGTTGTGAACGTGGATCAGGCCCTCGGTGTCGCGCTGCAGCATGTCAGCACTGCCGCGCATGTGTTCCTCGTGGAAGACGAACTGCCCCACATTTACTGTCGCCTCTTCGGTTTTGGAGTAGATTTTCGCACTCTCGCCCTGCAGCAGCAGGCCCGGCTCGCGCAGGATAACGTTGCCGGTAAGGGTGGCGGATTCCTGTTCCCGGTCGATTATGGCTTTATTCGCACTCAGGCGGCGATACCCCTGCACGGCCTTCACTCCCCCGGTCAGGATGACTTCCTTTTCACGCATTTCCGTGTTGTCGGCATCGGCCTCGATACGGGCCTCTTCCGGGGATTCGGTAGTCTTCACATCGGCCAGGGGATCAATATAGCGCCCTGCACAGTTAATGCACTGGTGGTCTTGCAGCGCCGTGGGCAGGGAGTCGATGGGCGCCCAGTCCAGGATACGGGCATCTTCGGCGGGGGTGTCGGTGGCCGGTGCCGGAGCGTTAGCGGCGGAATCCACCAAAGAACAATCCTCGATGTCACTTTTGCCATTGACGGCACAGTCTTCGGGGTTGTTATCTTGTGCCCACAGGGAAACAGGCAGCATCAGCCCGATCACGATGGCGGCCGAGCGCGCAGATGTGCGTGCTAGGCGGATGAGAGGTCTGGCACAGTTACATGTCATTGATGTCAGAGCTTGTTTGCGGGACAAATGTGGATTCTAAAGCATCCCCTCGCCCTTGTCCGTCAAATTTTAAGTCAGGAGAACATAGTGTACCCTGTTACTCGTACTGTAACATTCAGAGCCACCCAATTCGCTCGCCAAACGTTACAATATGAGTAACAAGGTACACTAATGTCGCCCTGTCCCGTTCCCACTGACCTTTTACCCTGGGCACTGTCCTGTTTGGGGGCAGTCATCAATGAGCATACCCCGGCGCTGACAGTGGTGGCCGGGGATGCCAGTAATCGCCGTTATTTCCGCTTGATTCTGGCCGGGCAAAGCTATGTGGTGGCGGAGGCTCCGCCGGCAACAGAGAAAAATGAGGCTTTTCTGGCGGTGCGTGAGGTGCTGGCCGGAGCGGGAGTGAAGGTGCCCGCGCTCTATGGGGCAGATATTGAGCGGGGCTATCTGTTGCTGGAGGATCTGGGGGATCGGTTACTGTTGCCCGAACTCAGGGTCGGGTCCGCAGAGCGCGCCTACCGCCCGGCCTTTGCGGTGTTGCGGCAGATAGCCGCTGTGGATACTGCTGGTTTGAATATCCCCGCATACGACCAGGCCCTGTTGGGCGAAGAATTGAGCCGCTTTCCAGCCTGGTTTGTGGAGGCCTTGCTGGGCTATTCCCCGAATGGTGAAGAGCGGGACTTGTTGCATCGTTTTTACGCGAAAATGATCGCTAGCGCCCTGGAACAGCCGCGTGTGCTGGTGCACCGGGATTTTCACAGCCGTAACCTGATGCCGCAAGAGGGTGAGCGACTGGCGGTGATTGATTTTCAGGATGCGGTGGTGGGCCCGGTCACCTACGACCTGGTATCCCTGCTGCGCGATTGCTATATCCAGTGGCCGGCAGAGCAGGTCTGTGACTGGGCACTGGCGCAACGGGATGCCCTGCATGCACAGGGCCTGCTGCAGGCGGTGGATAATGCGCGGTTCCTGCGTTGGTTCGACTGGATGGGCCTGCAGCGGCATATCAAGGTGCTGGGTACCTTTGCCCGGCTGTACCTGCGCGACGGCAAATCCGCTTACCTGGAGGATCTCCCATTGGTGATTCATTACGTGCGGGAGATCCTGAATAAGTATGCCGGTGAGGAACCGGTATTTGACGAATTCAACAGCTGGTTTACCGGCCGGATTTCACCCCTGATCGCGCGGCGGGACTGGAGTAAAAAAGTATGAAGGCCATGATACTGGCAGCGGGGGTGGGCGAACGGATGCGGCCGCTGACCGACCATACGCCAAAACCCCTGCTGCGCGTGGGCGATATCCCTCTTATCGAGCACCATATCCGGCATCTGGGGCAGGCCGGTTTCACCGAACTGGTCATCAATGTATCGCACCTCGCGCAGCAGATAATCGACCACTGTGGGGATGGCCGTCGCTGGGGCGTATCCATCGCCTATTCATCCGAGGAACAGCCTCTGGAAACCGCGGGAGGAATTCTCAATGCCATGGCACTACTGGGTGATGAGGCGTTCCTGGTGGTGAACGGGGATATCTGGATCGACTATCCCTTCATCAAACTGGCGGGGCGCCATCCCCGATCAACAGCGAGCGCTCACCTGGTGATGGTGGGCAACCCGCCACAGCACCCGCAGGGCGATTTCTGGCTGGACACAGACGGCTGGGTGCGAGAACTGAGGCCCGGCGCGACCGGGCTGACCTACGCCGGTGTGGGAGTCTACACCCCGGCATTTTTTGCCGGCATGCAGTCAGGTAAAATGCCGCTGCGGCCATTATTGGATGCGGCGATAGCAGGCGGCTGGCTGAGTGGTGAATACCACGCCGGGCGGTGGCAGGATGTAGGCACACCGGAGCGCCTGCAAGCGCTGGACGCTATGGTGAGTGCAGGATTGGCAAACCCGACATATGTTTGATTGGCCATCCAGCCATCCAGCCATCCAGCCAGCGAGGCGCATAATTGCCGCTCGCCGACACCAGCCTGAGCGAACCGGGCCACCCTATTCATTAATGCCGCCTGCGTATCACAGAGCATCACAGAGCAAGTTGCCAATACAAGCCCGACATGTACAATAGGCATCCCCAATTCCTGGAGAACGCTGTGCAAACAGCAATGCGTAACAGCATTGACCTGCTGTCGATGCGTGAGGTCACCTGCTGGCGATGGTAGCCAGGGCATAGCCACGACCTGATTACGCACATTTATTCTCCGAGGATACCCCATGAAACCGCAGGACTTTGCTGCGCTGGCAGCACAAAATTACAACCGTATACCCGTTAGCCTGGAAGTGCTGGCTGACCTGGAAACCCCTATCAGCGCCTATAGAAAGCTGGCTGAAGGGCCTTACTCCTATTTTTTTGAATCCATTCAGGGCGGCGAAAAGTGGGGCCGTTATTCCATTATCGGTCTGCCGTGTCGCACCCTGCTCAAGGTCTTTGGCCACCGCGCCGAAGTCTGGGTGGATGGAGAACTGACCGAAAGCGAAGAGGTGCAGGACCCGCTGGCCTACACTGAAGCTTTCCAGCATCGTTATCGCACTGCTCCCAGGGACGATCTGCCCGTTTTTCACGGTGGCCTGGTTGGTTACTTTGGTTACGACACCGTGCGCTATGTAGAACCGCGACTGGAATCCGGCACGCCGCCGGATCGTCTGGGCACCCCGGATATATTGCTGATGGTGTCCGAGGAAGTGTTGGTATTCGACAACCTGGCGGGCACCATCCGCCTGGTTGTCAATGCGGACCCTGCTGCCGAGTCAGCGCTGGAACAAGCACAGCAGCGCCTGCAGGAGTTGGTGGCACGTTTGCCGCTGCCCATGGCGCCTCTACCGGAAGTCGTGCTGGATGCGGCCGATAACGATGAACTGGAACAGCAGGCCGAGTCTGACTTTACCCAGGAAATGTACGAGGCCAGTGTCGACAAGGTCAAGGAATATGTACTGGCCGGGGATGTGATGCAGGTTGTGCCGTCCCAGCGTATGAGTATTGCCTTTACCGCACCGCCCCTGAATCTGTACCGCGCCCTGCGTAATCTCAATCCTTCGCCTTACATGTACTACCTGGATCTGGAGGATTTTCACATCGTGGGCTCCTCCCCGGAAATACTGGCCCGCCTGGAAAAGGGCCTGGTTACTGTGCGTCCCATCGCCGGCACCCGGCGTCGGGGTCGCACTGAGGAAGAGGACGAAGCCATGGAGGCGGAATTGCTGGCCGATCCCAAGGAGATCGCCGAGCACCTGATGTTAATCGATCTGGGTCGCAACGATGTGGGCCGTATCGCCGAGATCGGCTCGGTGGAGCTCACCGCTAAAATGGAGGTGGAGCGCTACTCCCACGTGATGCATATTGTGTCCAACGTCACCGGCGT
>QNFR01000065.1 GCA_003646405.1 Gammaproteobacteria bacterium | reverse complement strand
CGGTACAGATTTTCCTCTGGGCAGACAGCCCGGAACGTGGCTTCACTGAAAAAACCTCAGCCGCTATTATGGTATTGATGGGGTTCCTGATACTGATGAATGCGTTGGCGATTTATCTTCGCAAGCGCTTCGAACAGAAATAATTTAATAGGCTGCAAGCATGGAAGGACCTGAAAAGATGAACGCGATTGCTGGAACGGTCGGTGCGGCCATCCCCCCCGTTGTTGAAGAGCAGGCGTCTGCACAGAAGAGGCAATTGGATATTCATGATCACGCTGATGTAAAGGGCTACGAGACCGTCGGTTCGCCTTTTGTCGATAACGCGAAAATGTCGACGCGCAACGTCGATGTCTACTACGCGGACAAGCAGGCCATCATGGATGTGTCGCTGGATATTGGCAAAAATGAGGTGATCGCGATGATCGGCCCGTCCGGTTGTGGTAAATCCACCTTTTTGCGCTCCTTGAACCGCATGAACGATATCATCCCAATCTGTCGGGTGGAGGGGGATATTAGACTCGATAATGAGGATATCTATGACAGCAGTCAGGATACGGTGTTGTTGCGTGCGCGGGTTGGCATGGTATTCCAGAAGCCCAACCCTTTCCCTAAATCCATCTATGAGAACGTTGCCTATGGGCCGCGTATCCATGGTCTTGCCCACAACAAGGCGGAGATGGATGAAATTGTTGAGAAGAGCCTGCGCCGGGCCAGTCTGTTTGATGAGGTCAAGGATCAGCTGGATAATCCGGGTACCGGCCTGTCTGGTGGGCAGCAGCAACGGCTCTGCATTGCACGGGCAATCGCGGTCAGCCCCGAGGTGATACTGATGGATGAGCCCTGTTCAGCGCTGGACCCCATAGCCACGGCTCGCATTGAGGAACTGATGGATGAGCTCAAGGAAAAGTACACCATTGCCATCGTCACGCACTCCATGCAACAGGCGGCAAGGGTGTCCCAGCGTACCGCCTACTTCCACCTTGGCAAATTGATAGAGGTGGGCAATACCAAGGAAGTCTTCACCATGCCCAGGCATGAATTGACCGAAAACTACATAACAGGTCGCTTTGGCTGATAACAAATATTGTCATCATAGCAGGCGCCACAGCACCACTTTATACAAGACACTACACCAGGAGTTATCCCTGCGTGGTGACAATGGTTTTGTCACCGGCTGTAATAAAATTGTCATGTTCCCCATTTAATATTCCTGCGCTATGTACACAGTGAAATGTACATAGAGAATATTAACCTAGGGGAATGAAACATGAAGAAAGTTATTTCTGTAGCTGTAGCGAGTGTATTGCTCGGGAGCGCAGGGGCCAACGCCGCCGTCTCTGACAGCCAGTGGAAGCAGTTAAAGGCCCAGTTTGCCGCCATGAGCGATCGTATGAATGCCCTGGAGGCCGAGAATCAGGAACTGCGCGAACTAGGCGCTGTTCAGGGCACGGTCACAGCAGAGGACCTTGCAGCCACCAATGCCGAGGTGGCGACACTCAAGGCGCAAAATGCATCAACTTCCTGGGCTGAGAAAATGAAATGGCAAGGTGATTTCCGTTACCGCTACGAGGACATCCAGCAAGACGGCAAGGATGATCGCGATCGCAATCGTATCCGCGCTCGCGCCGCTCTGGTTGCCAAGCCTAGTGACACCACCGAAGTGGGTCTGGGTCTGGCCACAGGTGGCGACGACCCGGTATCCACCAACCAGACTCTGGGAGGCGGCGGCTCCACCAAGGACCTCCGTCTGGACCTGGCTTACTTCAAGTGGACCGGGATGGAAGAGTTGACCGGGCTCGAAAATATCTACCTCACGGCAGGTAAATTCAAAAACCCCTATTATGTTGCACAAAAGAGTGGTCTGATCTGGGACGGTGACTTCCGCCCGGAAGGTATTGCCGCGGGCTGGACGGGCGACATATTTTTTGCCACAGCCGAGTACAACTTTATCGAGTCTGACAGCAAAAATAACGATGACGGCATCTGGGGTACCCAGATCGGCGCCAAATTCAGCCTGTTCGATAACTTGCACCTGACCACCAGCGCCAAGTACCTGGACATCCCCTCCAAGGGCCGTGAAGCCATCTACGACGACGATTTCTTTGGTAACACTTCTGTTATCAAGGACGGCGTGGAAGTCTACGAGTACGATTACAAGCTGTACAATCTGTCTCTTGAGGTAGCCTTCAACCTGTTTGACATGCCTTTCGTTGTTTACGGCGATTACGTCAACAATGATGACGCCGATGACCACGAGACCGGTTACCTGTCCGGTATCAAGCTAGGCAAGGCGAAGAAGAAAGGCAGTTGGCAGCTACAGTACCAATACGAAGACCTCGAGGCTAACGCGACCCTGGGCATGATCACTGATTCTGACTTCATGGGCGGTGGTACTGACGGTAAGGGCCACAAGCTCTCCGGCAAGTACGCTCTCGACGATAAGTGGAGCATCGGTGCCACCTATTTCGACGGCGACAGGGGAGTCGACCTGGGCGATAATGCGGATTATCAGCGTCTGATGCTGGATACCGTTTTCAAGTACTAGGATAGCTTTCCAGGTGTAGTTCAGGGGCGGCCGCATCAGGAGCGTCTCTGACTTATCCCTCCTTTGCCGCGATATTGCATCGAAGCGCAGCTTCGGTACAATACTGCGGCTTTATTATATAAAAGTTAAGGCCTGCGTCCCCTTCGTCTAGTGGTCCAGGACACTGCCCTTTCACGGCGGTAACAGGGGTTCGAACCCCCTAGGGGACGCCATTATCTAAAAAAGCCCGGTACCTCCGGGCTTTTTGCTTAATACTGGATAAAGCGAGGTAGGCCTTGTACGGAGCGTACGGTATGTCGTGGGGGGCATGGATGGCGGGAGTGACGATGATGCTGTCTATACCAGTCAGGGCCGCAAGTGGGGTGAGCTATGAGTCGTTACTGGAGTGATTTAGTCCGTCAACTGACACCCTATGTGCCAGGCGAGCAGCCACAGGCGGACAGGTTGGTGAAACTCAATACCAATGAGAGCCCCTACCGGCCTTCTCCCGCCGTGTTGACGGCCATTGCCGCGGTCAGTGGTGACAGTCTGCGCCTTTATCCAGACCCGGAATCAATGGAGCTTAAGCAGGCTTTTGCCCAGCGCAACGGACTGCTATCGGAGCAGGTGTTTATCGGTAACGGTTCCGACGAGGTGCTGGCTCATGCTTTTCAAGGGTTGCTCAAACACGAATTGCCAGTGTGTTTTCCCGATGTGACCTACAGCTTCTACCCGGTCTGGTGCGAGCTCTACGGGGTTGCTCACCGCGATGTTCCTGTGGCGCAGGATTTCTCCATTGACCCCGCTGTCTATCCTGCAGCCAACGGCGGCATCATCATTCCCAACCCCAATGCCCCCACGGGCGTGCTGTTGGGGCTGGATGAGATTCGCGCACTGTTGCGCAAAAGCTGTGACTCAGTAGTGGTGATCGATGAAGCCTACATTGATTTTGGTGGTGAATCTGCGGTGCAGTTGATCGCGGAGTACGACAACCTGCTGGTGATCCAGACTTTGTCCAAGTCCCGGGCTCTGGCCGGCTTGCGGGTAGGTGTTGCCATGGGCAGTGTGGAACTCATCGAAGGGCTGGAACGGATCAAGAACTCCTTCAACTCTTATCCGCTGGATATTCTGGCCCAGCGAGCGGCGTTGGCCTCCCTGCAGGACGAGGAATACTTCCACCAGAGTTGCCGGCGTGTCATCGCCAACCGAGAAAGATTGTGCCGGGAAATGACGGCGCTGGGCTTTGATGTGTTGCCCTCGGCGGCGAACTTTATTTTTGCCACCCACCCACATCGTGCGGCCGGTGATTTATTTGCAGCTTTGCGGCAACTGGGCATCATCGTGCGCTATTTTGACAAGCCGCGTATCGACAACTACCTGCGCATCAGTATAGGAACCGATGCGCAGTGCGATGCGCTGCTCGCAGCGCTGCGGGATCTGCTTGCTGACCTGTAGCGGCCTGCGGGGGCCTGCCCCACTTTATCGGGTACCGCGACAGTCTCCCTCAGAGGCGCATAGTAACAGGGGCCTATAAGGTAAGCTGGAGCTAAACTTTCTTTAGCACCACACTGCCGATGCTGTAGCCCGCACCAAAGGAACACAGTACGCCAAGGTCACCGCTGTGAAAATCGTCATGGTGTTTGTGGAAGGCGATAACAGAACCTGCAGAACTGGTATTGGCATACTCATCGAGAATGATGGGTGCTTCGTCTGCGGTAGCTTCGCGGCCCAGCACTCGTTTGGAAATCAGTTTATTCATACTGAGATTGGCCTGGTGCAGCCACATGCGTTTTAGCTGCTGCGGTGCGATATCCAGATTTTCCAGCTGTGTGGAAATCTGTGTGGCGACCGCCGGACACACCTCTTTGAATACCTTGCGCCCCTCCTGCACAAACAATTTGTCGGTTTTTCCAATGCCGGAATCGTCCCCGCGATTGAGAAAGCCGAAATTATTGCGGATGTTGTTTGAGTAGATGGTTTGTAGCCTGGTGTCGACAATCAGGTACTGGTCACTGGATGTGGCAGTTTCCGCGCGCTCCACGATGACTGCGGTACAGACGTCGCCGAAGATAAAATGGGAATCCCGGTCGCGAAAGTTGAGGTGACCGCTACAAATTTCCGGGCTGAGTATCAACACACAGTTGGCGCTGCCGGTAGTCACTGCATCGCGGGCCTGTTGAATGCCGAACGTCGCGGACGAACAGGCTACATTCATATCAAAACCGTAGCCCTTGATTCCCAGGGCGTCCTGGATTTCTACAGCCATGGCGGGGTAAGCGCGTTGCATGTTGGACGCCGCGACAATGACGGCATCTATATCTTCTGCTGATTTCCCCGCCTGGCTCATAGCCGGCAGCGCCGCGGCAACGGCCATCTCGCATTGGATGGACTGGGTGTCATTAGGGCGCTCAGGCAGGCGGGGCACCATGCGGTTGGGATCGAGTATGCCGTCCTTGTTCATCACATACCGGGACTTGATCCCGGAGGCCTTTTCGACAAACTCGGAAGAGGAGGGCTGCAGTGCGGATAATTCCTCCGCAGCTATCTCATCGGCGTGAGTGGTGTTGTAGATTTCCACATAGGCGTTGAAGGAATCCACCAGTTCCTTATTGCTGATGGATTGCGCGGGTGTATAAAGGCCGACCCCGCTGATGACGACGTCTGGCATAAGGCTCTAGCGCTTGTCCACCGGCACGAAATCCCTTTGTGGGTAGCCGGTATACAGCTGGCGCGGGCGACCAATACGGTAGCTGCCACTGATCATCTCATTCCAGTGTGCGATCCATCCCACGGTGCGGCCTACGGCAAATATTACGGTGAACATGCTGGTGGGAATGCCGATAGCTTTCAGGATGATACCCGAATAGAAATCCACATTGGGGTAGAGCTTCTTGTCGATGAAGTACTCATCGTGCAGGGCGATTTCTTCCAGGCGTTTGGCAATTTCCAGCAGCGGGTCGTTTTCTATACCCAGTTCGGCCAGCACTTCGTCCGCGGCTTCCTTCATTACTTTGGCGCGCGGATCGAAATTCTTGTATACCCGGTGGCCAAAGCCCATCAGGCGGAAAGGATCATCCTTGTCTTTGGCGCGCGCCACAAAGTCATCGATGTGAGAGACATCACCGATTTCTTCCAGCATCTCCAATACAGCTTCATTGGCGCCGCCATGCGAGGGGCCCCACAAAGCGGCGATGCCCGCAGCGATGCAGGCGAACGGGTTGGCGCCAGAGGAACCCGCCAGACGCACGGTAGATGTGGAGGCGTTTTGCTCGTGATCGGCATGCAACAGGAAGATACGGTCCATGGCCCTGGCCAACACCGGGCTTATATTACTGGACTCGCAGGGGTTACCGAACATCATGTGCAGGAAGTTTTCTGAGTAACTCAGGCTGTTATCCGGGTACATGAAGGGCTGGCCGGTGGAGAACTTATAGCTCATGGCCGCCAGTGTGGGCATTTTTGCGATCAGGCGGAAAGCGGCGACCTGCCGGTGCTGTTCCTCCGAAATTTCCAGTGAGTCGTGATAGAAGGCGGACAGAGCGCCGACCACGCCGCACATGATGGCCATGGGGTGGGCATCTCGCCGGAAACCGTTAAAGAAGGTACGGATCTGTTCGTTGACCATTGTGTGTTTGTGAACAGTACCAACAAATTCCTCTTTCTGTTCCTTGGTGGGGAGTTCGCCATAGAGCAGCAGGTAGCAGGTCTCGAGGTAATCGGACTTCTCCGCCAACTGGCCGATGGGGTACCCCCGGTGCAGTAATATACCCTTACCACCGTCGATAAAGGTGATCTGGGATTCACAGGAGGCAGTAGAAACAAACCCGGGATCATAGGTAAACAGCCCTTGGCTGGTCAAACCGCCAACATCCACGACATCCGGGCCCAGGGTGCCGGAGTAAATCGGCAGTTCGATGGGTTGGTCAATTCCGTCTATTTCTAGGATGGCTTTCTTGTCGCTCATAGGAGATCCTGGGCACTATATCTGTGGGGGAGTACACTATAAAGTCTGGACAGGTTTTGTCAATTGACCTATGTCTAATTGCGGCCATGAACCTGCATCCGCTTGTATATTCGGGTATTTCGGTAGTGGGATATCGGCAGATATTGCGGCAAATCAACATATGCCCGACATTAATGAGAACAGATTTGTAATTGTTGGCGTAACTGCCTATAATTTCGCGCGTTTTAACTAGCTGGCGGCAGTTGCGCCTGGCGACACTTGTGGCATCGTGCCAACCCTATTAACCGCCCTGACGGGCGTCGCAATGATGGAACCCAAAAGTGAAAGACACACGCCCTGTAAACCTGGATATCGGTACCATGCGGCTTCCTGTTACCGCATGGGTGTCCATTGCCCATCGCGCTTCAGGCGTATTCCTTTTTGCCGGTATGGCGGTGCTCATCTGGGCACTGGATGCCAGCCTGGCAAGCCCTGAAAGCTTCGCCTCCCTACGGGAATGCCTGAGTAGTCCGCTGGTGAAGTTAGTGGTCTGGGCCGTAGTGGCCGGCCTGATCTACCATACTATGGCCGGGGTAAAGCATCTGGTCATGGACTTTGGTATTGGTGAAACGATGGAGGGGAGTATACTCGGCTCCCGCATCGTGATCGCTCTGTCTGTTGTGCTCATTCTGCTGGCGGGAGTCTGGATATGGTAACTGCAGTAACAAACCTGGGGCGCTCTGGCCTCTATGATTGGCTAATGCAGCGTGTAACTGCTGTTATCCTGCTGGCCTATTTTCTTTATGTGGGCTGTGTACTACTGGGCGGCGTCGATTATCCTGCCTGGAAAGAATTGCACGCCCAGACATGGATGCGGGTATTCAGCTTGCTCGCTCTGCTGTCATTGGGCGCCCATGCATGGGTTGGCCTGTGGGCCATTTTTACCGACTACCTGACCGAGCGCCTGATGGGCACCACGGGTAATGTACTGCGCCTTGCGGCGCAGGCAGTTTGTGCGCTCATCATGTTTACATATATTGTCTGGGGCATCCAGATTTTGTGGGGTTATTAGAATATGGCGGCTCTTCGTACAATTTCATTTGATGGTGTTATCGTGGGCGGTGGCGGTGCGGGTATGCGCGCCGCACTGCAGCTGGCCCAGTCCGGTTACAAGACGGCGGTGATCTCCAAGGTTTTTCCGACCCGCTCCCACACCGTTTCGGCCCAGGGTGGTATTACCTGCGCCATCGCCAGCGACGACCCGGACGACGATTGGCGCTGGCATATGTACGATACCGTCAAGGGCTCCGATTATATCGGTGACCAGGACGCTATCGAATATATGTGTAGCGTCGGCCCGGAAGCGGTGTATGAACTGGATCACATGGGCCTGCCGTTCTCCCGCACGGAAGAGGGGCGTATCTACCAGCGCCCCTTTGGCGGACAATCCAAGAATTTCGGTGAGGGTGGCCAGGCCGCCAGGACCTGCGCTGCGGCAGACCGTACCGGTCACGCCCTGTTGCACACCCTATACCAGGGCAATATGAAGGCCAACACGGTATTCTACAATGAGTGGTACGCCACTGACCTGGTCAAGAACCATGACGGCGCGGTCGTGGGTGTTATCGCCATTTGCATGGAAACCGGTGAAACGGTCTATATGAAGGCCAAAGCCACCGTACTGGCGACCGGCGGAGCGGGGCGTATCTACGCCTCTACCACCAATGCCCACATTAACACCGGCGATGGTATTGGCATGGCCCTGCGTGCGGGCTTCCCGGTGCAGGATATCGAGATGTGGCAGTTTCACCCCACCGGCATTGCCGGTGCTGGTGTGTTGGTCACCGAGGGTTGTCGTGGCGAGGGTGGCTACCTGATCAATAAAGACGGCGAGCGGTTTATGGAGCGCTATGCCCCCAATGCCAAGGACCTGGCGGGGCGTGACGTTGTCGCCCGCTCCATGGTGCTGGAAATCCTGGACGGCAAAGGTTGTGGCCCCAATGGCGACTATGTGTACCTGAAACTGGATCACCTGGGTGAGGACGTTCTGGAGAGCCGCCTGCCGGGTATCTGTGAACTGTCGCGTACTTTCGCACACGTCGACCCGGTGAAAGAACCGGTCCCCGTGGTGCCTACCTGCCATTACATGATGGGTGGAGTTCCCACCAACGTTGATGGCCAGGCCCTGACCATCGATGACAATGGCAACGATACTGTTATTCCCGGCCTCTACGCCTGTGGCGAGGTAGCCTGTGTATCCGTCCATGGGGCCAACCGGTTGGGTGGCAATTCCCTGCTGGATCTGGTGGTCTTTGGTCGTGCTTCAGGCCTGCACATCGAGCGTTCCCTGCGTGAGGGTATCGATATGGACGATGCATCCGACAGCGATGTAGAGCAGGCGATGTCGCGCCTGGACAGGCTGAACAATTCAACCGGCGGTGAGAGCGTGGCTGACCTACGCGCGGAGTTGCAAGACATCATGCAGAAGCACTTCGGTGTATTTCGCAACGGTGAGTTCATGCAGGAGGGTATCAGCAAGCTTGCCGATATGCGCGAGCGTATAGAAAACGCCAATCTTGCAGACAAGAGCATGGCCTACAATACGGCCCGTATCGAGGCGCTGGAGTTGCACAACTTGTTCGAGGTGGCGGAGGCAACCGCCATCGCGGCGGAGGAGCGCAAGGAGAGTCGCGGCGCCCACGCCCGGGAAGACTTCGACTCCCGTGATGATGAGAACTGGCTGTGCCATTCTGTGTATTTCCCCACTGACAAGAAAGTGGGTAAGCGCGCAGTGAACTTTGAGCCAAAGACGGTGGATACTTTCCAACCGAAAGCGCGTGTTTATTAAGGGGCCGGAACTATGTTGCAAGTAAGTATTTATCGTTATAACCCTGAAACTGACAACGAGCCGTACATGCAGGATGTACAGGTCGATACCGGCGGCAAGGACCTGATGGTGCTGGATGTGATGGAACTGATCAAGTCCACGGATACAACGTTTGCCTATCGCCGCTCTTGTCGCGAGGGCGTTTGCGGTTCCGATGGTGTGAACATGAACGGTGTGAATGGTCTGGCTTGTATCACACCCTTGTCTGAAACCGTGAAAGGCAGCAAGTTGGTATTGCGACCGCTGCCCGGCTTGCCGGTTGTGCGCGACCTGGTGGTCGATATGAGCATGTTCTATGCGCAATATGAAAAGGTACAACCGTATTTGCAGAACAACACGCCGCCACCCGCCATTGAGCGCCTGCAGTCGCTGGAAGAGCGGGAGAAGCTCGATGGTCTGTACGAGTGTATCCTGTGCGCCTGCTGCTCCACCGCCTGCCCCTCATTCTGGTGGAACCCGGATCGTTTTATCGGCCCGTCAGGTCTGCTACAGGCCTATCGCTTTCTGGCGGACACTCGCGACACCGCCACGGAAGAGCGGTTGGCCAGGCTGGACGATCCCTTCAGCGTATTTCGCTGTCACGGTATTATGAATTGTGTGAACGTTTGCCCTAAGGGTTTGAACCCGACGAAGGCAATTGGCCATATTCGAAACATGCTTCTCTCGCGTGCGACCTGACATTAACAATGTCCTGTAACAGATTGAAATTGTTCTGTTAATTTTCATATTTCTGCCGCTGCTCAACAGCGGCAGAATTGTAGTTGCCGGGTCGACCAAGGTCCTATCGGCACAGTGGCGTTAGCGCTGCTACACTCAGTAGTTCTATGCCGTGAAACGGTTGTTGTGGAACGGTAATTCAAACCCCTGGAAGGGTCGAGATGCAAGAAAGCTCAATGGAGCACCTGTGGAGGAGCTCGCATATCGCTGGTGGCAACGCCACCTATGTGGAGAACCTGTACGAGGACTATCTGGCGGACCCCAACGGGGTGCCCGAACAGTGGCGCGACTATTTTGACGGACTGCCCCGGGTTGAGTCGGATATCGTACAGATAGATGATGTTCCCCATTCGGTGATCAGAGACCGCTTCGCCCGCATCAGCAAGATGCGTGTGCGCACTGAAGCCACGGTGCAACACGATTCCCGGGCCACCGAATATGAGCGCAAGCAGGTGCGGACGCTGCAATTGATTTTCGCGTACCGACAGCGCGGCCACCAGAAGGCGCACCTGGATCCGCTGGGTCTGGCGGAGCGTGAGCAAGTACCCGACCTGGAGTTGAGTTTTCACCAGCTCTCCTCGGCGGATTTCGATACGGTATTCCAGACCGGCAGCCTGCATATCGGCAAGGCTGATGCCACCCTCGGCGATATCTATAACGCCATTGAACGCACCTATTGCAATAACATCGGCGCCGAGTTCATGCATATCGTTGACACCAAACGGCGCCACTGGATTATGCAGCGTATGGAGTCCGTGCGTTCGGCGCCGGATTACGGTGTGGATGTGCGCATCGGACTGTTGCGTAGCCTGACCCATGCCGAGGGGTTGGAAAAATCCCTGGGCTCCAAATATCCCGGAACCAAACGTTTTGGACTGGAAGGCGGCGAAAGCCTGATACCCATGCTGTCGGAAATGGTGCAGCGCTGCGGTTCTTATGGTGTGCAGGAGATTGTGCTGGGCATGGCCCACCGCGGTCGCCTCAACGTGCTGATCAATATCTTGGGCAAAAACCCCTCTGAGCTGTTTGCGGAATTTGAGGGCCGGGCGGAATATGAAACTTCCGGCGACGTAAAATATCATCAGGGTTTTTCTTCCAATGTGATGACCCCGGGGGGCGAATTGCATCTGGCGCTTTCGTTCAACCCCTCACACCTGGAAATTGTTTCTCCCGTGGTTGAAGGCTCGGTGCGCGCCAGGCAAGAGCGACGCAACGATCATATTGGCGATCTGGTTGCACCCATCGTGATTCACGGCGATGCGGCTTTTGCGGGGCAGGGCGTGGTGATGGAGACATTCCAGATGTCCCAGACACGCGCCTATAAAACCGGCGGTACAATTCATATCATAATTAACAATCAGGTCGGTTTTACCACGAACAAGCGTGAAGATGTGCGCTCCACTGAGTATTGCACCGATATTGCCAAGATGGTGCAGGCGCCTATTTTTCACGTAAACGCGGACGATCCGGAGGCCGTGCTGTTTGTTACCCAGATGGCTGTGGACTACCGCACCGAATTCAACCGGGACGTGGTGGTAGACCTGATATGCTATCGTCGCCGTGGACACAACGAGGCCGATGAGCCTTCGGTGACCCAGCCACTGATGTACCAGGCAATTCGCGAACACAAGACCACCCGCGACCTGTATGCCGCTAAACTTATCAGCGAGGGGGTGATTACCGATAGCGAAGATCAGCTCCTGATGGATCGCTACCGGGAATCCCTGGATCGTGGCGAACCTCTGGTAGAAAGCCTGGTGTCCGAACCCAATAAATCCCTGTTTGTTGATTGGTCGCCCTACCTGGGTCATGAGTGGACTCTGCCGACTGACACCAGCATGGAGATTCACGCCCTGCAGAAGTTGGCGCACGACACCAATCTGGCACCGGACAACTTTCCGCTACAGCGCCAGGTGTCCAGGATTCTTGAAGATCGCCGCAAGATGGCGGCGGGCGCTATGCCGATGAACTGGGGGTTTGCCGAAAACCTGGCCTATGCCTCCCTGCTTGTGGAAGGCTACCCGATACGGTTGACCGGACAGGACGTGGGCCGCGGAACCTTTTCCCATCGCCACGCGGTGTTACACAACCAGAAGGACGGGCGTACCTACGTGCCCCTGCAGCACATCGGCGAGGATCAGGCCTCCTTCGTGATATACGACTCCCTGCTGTCGGAAGAGGCGGTACTGGCCTTTGAGTATGGTTATTCCACCACCATGCCACAGGGTATGGTTATCTGGGAGGCCCAGTTCGGTGATTTCGCCAATGGTGCCCAGGTGGTGATCGATCAGTTCATTACCAGCGGGGAGTACAAGTGGGAGCGCCTCAGTGGCTTGACCATGCTCTTGCCCCACGGTTACGAGGGGCAGGGTCCGGAGCACTCATCGGCCAGGGTGGAGCGTTTCATGCAGTTGTGTGCCGAGCACAATATCCAGGTGTGCGCGCCGACAACGCCGGCACAGGTTTATCACATGTTGCGGCGCCAGGCGATACGCCCGCTGCGTAAACCGTTGATCGTGATGTCACCCAAGAGTCTGCTGCGCCACAAGGAGGCCGTCTCCACCCTGGAGGAGCTGGCACACGGGCATTTCCACAATATACTCGATGAGACGGATGACCTGGACAAGTCCGCGGTGCAGCGAATTGTTTTTTGCAGTGGCAAGGTGTTTTACGATTTGCGCGCGGCGCGCCGTGAGCGTGGTTTGGATAACATCGCCATTTTGCGTCTGGAGCAGCTTTACCCGTTTCCCGAGACGGAGATGCTGGACACACTGGCGAGCTATCCCAATATCATCGATACAGTATGGTGCCAGGAAGAGCCGATGAACCAGGGTTCCTGGTATGCCAGCCAGCATCATATACGCCGTGTTATCCACCGCCACAAAGTAGACGTCTATCTGCGTTATGTCGGTCGTGATGGCTCTGCGGCACCGGCTGCTGGCTATATGGCATTGCACGTGGCGCAACAGGAAAAATTCATAGATGAAGCCCTGGGCGAAATGCCCTGGGGTTCTTAGCAACAACTGGCATTTCACCAAGGAAACGAAATGACTATTGAAATCAAGGCGCCGGCCTTTCCCGAATCGATTGCAGATGGCGAAGTGGCCGCCTGGCATAAGACCGAGGGTGAGTCCGTCTCCCGCGATGAACTCATCGTCGAAATAGAGACAGACAAGGTGGTGATGGAAGTGGTGGCGCCGGAAGACGGCGTGATCACCAAAATTCATGTGCAGGAAGGCGACACCATTGAGAGCGAGCAACTGCTGGCGACTCTGGAGCAGGGTGCGGTAGCACCCTCTGCCGGTGCGCCCGCGGCCACTGTGGAAGCGGCTACTACTGCAGGCGTGGCTGCCGCCACAGGGACGTCAGTCGACGATACAGATATGGCGGCTTTACTGGGACCCGCCGCCAGGCAACTGGTGGATGTGCACAAACTGGATATTAGCCAGATATCAGGCAGCGGCAAGAATGGTCGGATCACCAAGGAAGATATTGTCAGG